>JAJYWW010000159.1 GCA_021791295.1 bacterium
GCTAGTACTTTCGTGATGGCGGCAGTTAAAGTTGTTTTGCCGTGGTCAACGTGACCTATGGTTCCTATGTTGACGTGAGGCTTAGATCTGTCGAATTTCTCTTTGGACATTTAGTTCTCCTCCTATGAAAAAATATTCGTTTTTAAATATTCTTAATTAATTTTTATTGGAGCCCATGATCGGGATTGAACCGATGGCCTCTTCCTTACCAAGGAAGTGCTCCACCACTGAGCTACATGGGCATTCGTCCATAAACGTATCTTAAAAAATGGAGCGGGAAACGGGGTTCGAACCCGCGACATTCAGCTTGGAAGGCTGACGCTCTACCAACTGAGCTATTCCCGCATTAAAAAATATTTTAAACCTTAACTTCATATTTCAATAATATTTACCGATTATTGAAATATATTTATATAAAATAAAGACTTAAATGGTGGAGAGGGAAGGATTCGAACCTTCGTAGACTCGCGCCGACAGATTTACAGTCTGTTCCCTTTAGCCGCTCGGGCACCTCTCCTTAACGCCCAATCAGATTTAAATCTTAATATCGTAAAAATTATTTCCAAAATTATATGGAGCTGGCGATGGGAATCGAACCCGCAACCTGCTGATTACAAATCAGCTGCTCTGCCATTGAGCTACGCCAGCAAGCCAAAAAAATTCCCAAAAACCCCGCAATATTTAGAAACTTTAATAATAACAAAATCTTTAATAATTTGTCAACATTTTTTTTCCTTAAACCATTCATACGTCATTTTAATGCCTTCTTCGAAATTTATTTTAGGCTTAAAACCAAGGTCTTTTTCTATCTTTCCAAAATCTAAACAGCTTGTTTTCTGCTCTCCCAACTTAGCCGGACCGTGAATCTGCTTAAAACTTTTATTAAAATTTTTATTAATTTCTTCAAATAAATTGTTAACGCTGATTTCTATCGAGGTTCCGACATTATATATACCGACTTTATCAATATATTTAAGAGCTAAAATATTCGCCTCGGCAACGTCTTTAACATATACATAATCTCTTGTCTGCTCCCCGTCTCCGTTTATTACGGGCTGCTCGTTTTTCAGCATTTTATTTAAAAAGATAGCGACGACTCCCGCTTCACCGTGGGGATTTTGTCTTGGACCGTATACATTGCCGTAACGAAGAGAAATATATTTTAATCCGAAAACTTCATGATAAAAATTTAAAAATTTATCTGTAGTAAGCTTTGCTATGCCGTAAGGAGAAAGCGGCCATTCCGCATGAGTTTCTTTTGTAGGCCTGTCGTCCGTATCTCCGTATATAGCACCTCCGGTTGAAGAAAAAATGAACTTTTTAACCTTAAAATCGTTGGAAATTTTAATTAAATTAAGTGTCGCCATAATATTCGTCCGTGCATCGAAAATAGGGTCGGCAACCGACTTCCTAACGTCTATCTGAGCCGCTAAATGATAAACTATATCTGGCTTTTCTTCCGAAAATATTTTTTCGATGCCGTTAAAATCGTTAATATCCGACCTTATTAATTTTGCGGCCTTATTGACGTTATATTCGAAGCCGCTTGAAAGATTATCGATTATCGCAACCTCGTGATTATTATCCGTAAGCATATCGACGATATGGCTGCCTATAAATCCCGCTCCGCCCGTTACCAATATTTTCATCGGTTAGTTTTCTCCTTAAAAATTATAATTTAATTTTTTTATAGCTCTATAAATAGAACGATTATGTGTATCCGGTATAGAAATATATGTCGTATATATCCTCGCAGTATTTCTAAAAATATTTAATATTTTTAGAAATTTATCCGATCAATTTTGCGGCATAAAGCGAAAAATAGGTTATAATAATATCGGCGCCCGCCCTTTTCATAGAAGTAAGCGTTTCTAAAACCGCAAGTTCTTCGTCGATATAACCCAGCTTAGCGGCGGCTTTTATCATGGAATATTCTCCCGATACGTTATAAGCGGCAAGAGGTCTTTTAAAAGTCTGTTTTATTTTGTAAATTATATCCAGATAGCTTAACGCTGGTTTTACCATAATGATGTCAGCGCCTTCTTCCAAATCGAGCTCTGTTTCCAAAACGGCTTCGTCGGAATTCGCAGGATCCATTTGATATGATTTTCTGTTGCCGAATTTAGGAAAGCAGTCCGCGGCATCTCTAAAAGGCGAGTAAAATGCAGAAGCATATTTTGAAGAATAAGACATTATAGGTATATTTACAAATCCTTCTTCGTCTAAAGACTCCCTTATTTTTCTTATCCTTCCGTCCATCATGTCCGAAGGGGCTATAATATCCGAACCGGCTTTTGCGTAAGAAACGCTAATTTTCGCAAGATATTCCAACGTTTCGTCGTTTTTAACGTAACCATTTTCGTCAACTATACCGCAATGACCGTGCGAAGTATAATCGCACATGCATACGTCGTTAATAATTAAAATATCGGGGTATTCGTCTTTTACGGCTTTCACCGTCTGCTGCATTATTCCGTTATCCGAATAAGCCTCGGACGCAAATTCGTCTTTGTGTTCCGGAATACCGAAAAGAAGTATGCCGCCTATTTTTAAATCTTCGACTTTTTTAAGCTCTTTTAAAAGTTCGTCTATAGAATAGCGAAACTGACCCGGCATAGTGCCTATAGGTTCTTTAATTCCTTTTCCGTGAGAAACGAAATAAGGCATAATAAATTTTGACGGGTCTAATTTAGTCTCTTGAACTAATTTTAATAATTGAGGCGAATTTCGCAGTCTCCTCGGCCTTACGAAAGGATAGTTTAAATTCATAATTTTAACCTTGCAATATAATTATTTTTTTCTTTATTATACACTTATTTTTGCGATAATAAAATAAATTTGAAACGAACGGTTGGATAAAAACCGTCAATGCCTTATTATTTAAATATTTTAAAGAATTTTGTAACATAAATTTAACAAAAATTTAACATAATTGTAACAAAAATTTCATAATTTTTTAACTCAATTTATGATATAAATGAAAAACGTGCCTAAATTTATAATATTAATTAAAAAAATAAAAAGGAGGTAGTTATTATGGACAAAAGGAAACTTCACAAAAGGAAAAAGACTGTGCTTAAGAAGAAAAAAATGGGCTATCAGGAATTCATCGATAAAATAAATTTAATTCATAAAGAAAGACGCGAAATGGAAAATTTTTTGAGAAGAGTGTGGGTGTTTAACGCCGAAGACGTCCTCGAATATATGGAAATAAAGAAAAAAAACGAAAAAATTCTTGAAGAGCATATAAGGCAAAAAGCATTGAGGGAATCGGGCGGAAATCCTGATAATCCTGAATTAAATACAAGTTTAAATGCCGAATCCGAATTAACGTCTTTGCAGAATATCGATAAAATGACCGAATAATATTCGTATTTGATATACGAGAAAAAATAAAAAGGCGCGACTGAGCGAACCAAGGAAAAGGCGTCAAATTAATTTTCCGCAAATAATTTTTTTGTTAATTGCCTGTTTCGTATACGAAAATAAAATCTTGTACACTTTTTTCTTGGTTATCATTTCACAAAATTTTCCGCCGGTTTTCCGGTATAATAGCCCTGGGCATAATCGACTTTAAGCTCCTTAAGTTCGTTTAGAACCTCTTCTGATTCGATGAATTCGGCGATAGTTTTTATGCCCATTTCTTTTGCGATAGAAATAGAACTTACGACGACCGCCCTGTCCATCTTATCTTCAAAGATGCCCATTATAAATTCGCCGTCTATCTTGAGAAAATCTATGGGGAATCTTTTAAGATACATAAAAGAACTGAAACCGGAACCGAAATCGTCCACGGCAAACCTAAATCCTTCGTATTTAAGATTTGCGACGAACTTTTCGAGAAGGGAAATATTTTTGACGGTCTCTCTTTCCGTAAGCTCGAAAACTATTTTGGAAGTATCTATGCGGTACTTTAAAGACAGCTGTTTCACGGTCTTAACGTAATCCGCCACTATCAAAGATTTAGGAGAAAGATTGATGAACATATCCAAAGAATAATTTTCGTCTTTAATTTTTTTAAAGGCTTTCTCGAGAAGTATCAAATCTAACTTATGCGCTACCCCAATGCTTTCGGCTATCTCTATAAATTCTCCTGCGGATATTATCTTTGAAGGCTGCTCCGACTCGTTGCCGTCCGCAGATATAGATTCTAATTTTATCCTCATAAGCAGCTCGTGGGCGGCGGGTTTTCCCGTTTTAATATCTACGATAGGCTGAAAATACGGCAATATTATATCTTTTTCCAAAGCGTCCATAACCATTTTGCTTTTTTCGGAAACTTCTTTAAAGGCGGCTACCGCGTCTTCCTCTTTGGCTATATATACGGTATCTTTTCCGGCTTTTTTTGCCTTATACATCATATTATCCGCCAATAAAAAGAGGTCTTTGTCGTCGGAAGCGGAATTGGGATAAACCGATATTCCTATGGAAACGGTAGCGCCGACGAACTTTCCCGTCATAGGGTCTTTAAGCGTAAAAGCCTTTATATTTTCCCTGATACTATTTGCTATCATAAAAGACTGCTCTTCTCCTGCTCCCGGAAGAATCATTACGAATTCGTCTCCGCCGTACCTTGCGGCTATATCTTCGTTTCTTTTATCTTTTTCCAATATATCGGCAATGCCCTTAAGAAATTTATCCCCGAAGTTGTGCCCATACATATCGTTTATAAGTTTAAAATTGTCGAAGTCGATAAATAGTACGCCGAAAGTAGAATTATGTCTTTTTGCCCTTTCTACTTCGTAGTGCAAAAACTCCATAAATACGCGCTGATTGTAAAGGTTGGTCAGCCCGTCCCTCGTTGCGTAATATTCCAGGTCTTTAGTATATTTATATATTGCTTTGATAGAGCCGATGACGTTTAATAGGGTGGTAAGAACGCTGTTTATAACGAGACCTTTTACTCCCTCGACTTCGTCTTCCGACTGCACTCCTATGCCAACTATTCCGCCTATATGAGGAGTTTCTAGAATTATCTTTTTCGTCTGAACCATCAGATCTTCTTTTTTAAGATCCGGCAGTTTAACGTTTCTATCCGATACGTTGTGGAATATTTCGTGCTTCCCCATTCCCTGAACGATAAAAGCGCTTAGCCCGTTGTGATATATATTTTGGTAAATAAGTTCGTCGAATATTTTCTTTGTTTTATCGGTAGGCTGTCCTTTCCAGAACACTTCTATTTCAACAGAGCTTTCATCCTCCATAAATATGGAAAAAACATTATAAACCTTAATAATCTTATTCATTTCGTTAAGCATGTTGAAAACATGCTCTTTCCAGTCTTTAACAACTTCGGAGGTAATAATGAAACGCTCCAATAGTTTAATTTCAAATTCCAAGACGTCTTTATCTACGGCTATATCCCTTAATCTTTCCGAAAGTCCGCTTACGCCTTGATATATCCGGTTAAATTCTTCAAATTTTAAGTCGGTCAACTTGGTATCCAAATTTTTTAAATCTTTTACGCTCTTAATGCTTTCGACGGCACCGTTTATGCTTTCTATGCCGGTTTTTATGGAACGTCTTAAGATTAGCGTTACGAAAACGCCCCCTGCTATAGGAAGGATAAAGATAATAAATATAATAAGTATAAAATAGCCTTCTAATTTGTTTCTCAAAAACGACGGGTCGAAAGATACCTCTATGACTCCGTTTACGTCGCCTTTTTTTGCCATGGTATGGCATTTTAAACACATTTTTTGCACTTTTAAAGGATAAGCATACACGATATTCCCGTTTACGGTAGCGTGAAATGGGCGTTTAGTTTTGAATACTTTCTTTACTATAAAATTTTCTTTGCCCTGAGGAATTTTTCCGAACTGTTTATCGACTACGACTCCTCTAAATATTGAAGTCTTTACCATATTCTCGTTTTTAGAGGATTTTTTTAACGCTTTCATAAAAATCATAACCTGTTTTTCGTTCCACCCCTTTTTCATAATCTGAAACATAGTATTGAAAGTTTGTCTGGAAATATATTCGGCCGTCGTGTCGCTTTCGTATTTAATTATTCTGTTTCCAAAATTAGACAAAAGATAGGCGGATACTCCGGCGACTACTATACTTGTAGAAACGGCTATGCACAGTATGAATTTATCTAATCTTCTAAAAAACTTCGGCAATTTGATTTGCATGCGAAATATTATTTTAATATATTAATTATATTAATTTTATTATACCAATGATAATAATTATATAAACGGCTATTATTAAGTCTCCAAAGCTTTCAATAAATATTCGTCTATATCCGGCTGCCCCTTTAACCATTCTTTGTAATCCTTAGGCACGTCTTTAATAGGCATCCCTTTATGCTTGCCGAACGGCATAGTTTTAGGAATGCGTGCTTCCTCGGAAAATTTCCAAATTGAACCCCAAGAAGTTAATTCCTGTTTTTCTTTTAATATTAAACGCAAAATATTTAAACAAAGTTTTGCATCTGTCAGAGCATTATGTCTGTCGATAAGAATTTTTCTTACTTCCGGCCTTCGCTCCGGTTCCGTCAATGCATACGTCAATGCCGACAAATTATAAGAATCAAAACCGCTCCATATGTTTTTTGCCATTGAAAGCGTGTCTATTCTTTTAACTTGGGGTTTTCCTATTACCTGCCAGTCGTAGTCTATGTTATGCCCTATTATATAGGCAGTATTATCCGGAAGTTTAAATTCCGATGCGGGTGGGCAATCTTTTAATTCGCAGTCCAATATATTATGAATAGCCATAGCGCCGAAAGAAATAGGCTTGCCCGGATTATAGCGTTTGACGAAAGCGTCGTCCTGTTCGCTTAAAGGATTGCCGTTAATAATAATACCTGCGGCTTCTATTAAAACAGGCTGGGTAAAACCGGTTGTTTCGGTATCGAATATTACGGCGGTTTTATTTTCCATCGTTTTCGGAATTTTGGGAATTTATAGAATTTTCTTCTTCGATATATTTCCTCATTTCTTTTTTATCAATCTTTTCTATAACTTTTCCTTTTTCGTCGGGCTTTATTCTTTCAAAAAGGTTGCGGTAAGTCGTCCTGTTTTTTTCAAAAGCGTCTGCTTCTTTGCCGTCTCCGCGTTCTTCTTTATCGGCAAAAGAATAATTAACTTTTATCATTTTATATTTTATATTATCAAATAATTTAACTGAATTTTTGCATTTATAACCCTGTCGAACCGAAACCGCCGTCTTTTCTGTCTGTATCTTCATCGACTTTAAATACTATGTTGGGCTCACCCGTCCACACAGGAACTATTAACATCTGGGCTATTTTTTGGCCCGGCAGTAAAGTAATAATATCTTTAGACATATTTTTCGTTAAAACGATTATTTCCCCCCTATATTCATGGTCTATAACTCCTGCTTTAATTTCTATTTCTTTTAACGCCAAACCGGATTTTTCCTTAATAATCGCCGCGTAACCCACAGGAAATTCAATTTTAATTCCCGTATGAGCCGAAATTAAAACGTTAAGCTTTAGTATCGTCTTTTCGCATACGAATAAGTCTAATCCCGCATCGCCTTTAATAGCCCTTTTAGGCATTACTGCTTCCGGATGGAACAGTTCAATATTTAAATAAAAATCTGAAAACATTATTTCTTATTTAATCCTTTTATATATTATATAAAGTTTATTAAATAAAGGTAAAGTAACAATTAGTAAGTTACTATTATCGTTATCGCAGACCTATTCCCGACATTACAAACAATATTTGTTAAGACAGGCATATTCGCCGAACGATTTGCGCTGAGGACGTTTAATTTCGTCGTTTTTCTGTTTTTCGCTTAAAACCGGATCAATATCTTCTTTATGCTTGCCGAATATAATAAGAGTAACAACTTCCATGTCTTCCGGAGATTTTATAACTCCCTTAACTATCTCAGGGTTATAACCTGCTA
>JAJYWW010000025.1 GCA_021791295.1 bacterium
GCCTCTTCCTGCTTCTCCCGCTCTTGCGGCTTCGATAGCGGCATTCAACGCCAGCAGATTAATCTGGTCTGTAATAGACACTATCGCGCTTAAAATTTCGTCGGTAAAAAGGGTTAATTTGTATAGCTCGACGGAATCCTGATACGTCTTTTCCAGAGTAGTAAAAGAACTCGAATACATATGGGTTAACGAATCTACGAAATTTTTAATTCCGGTTTTAGATTCAAGACATTTTGATTTAAATTGATTAAACTGCTCGTTGATTTTAGGAAGCTCTTCGGAATCGCTTGCGCATGAGTTTAAAAGATTATCCTTATTGCGGATATCTTCTTCAAGCGAAGCCGCTTTCAACCTTAAAGATTCGATTTCTTTTTTGTATCCGTCGATCGCCGATGCGTTATCGGCATCTTTCCGTTTTAAAGAAACTTCAAGTTCGCCGTTTTTTTTCTTAAGTTCTTTAATTTCGTCGATTAATTTCTTATACTCGCCGCTTGATAAGAATTTCATATAAAGCACCCGCTTTTACGATATGAGGTTAGTAATTATAATTTTATAATATTATATAAAGAATAATTTCCTTTAAAATGATTTTATATTTTTGTAAAATTTATTGCAAGAGTTTTTATTATTTTTTAAAAAATTTTATTTGCAACGGCTGAGGCGCTTTTTATGCCGTCTACAGCGCTTGTTATTATGCCTCCCGAATAGCCGGAACCTTCTCCGCAGGGATATAAACCTTTGACGGATAATGATTCAAAATCATCGCCTCTCTTAATTCTAACCGCAGAAGACGTTCCCGTCTCTATTGCGGTTAAAATCGAATTTGAAACAAATCCCTTATATTTTTTTTCGAATTCGATAAGAGAGCCTGCAATAGAACGATTAATAAAATCCGGTACAAGTTCGAACAAATTAAAATATTTTACTGACGGTTTATAAGAAGGTTCAGGTATAAGATTTTTCCGTTTAATGCCGTTATCTAATTTTAAAGCGGAATTCAAATTAAATCCTGTTTCTTTTTCAGTTTTATCTATTACGTCCGCTATATATTCCGGAGTGTATTGATAAGGTGCGCCGTAACATCCGCCGCCGGCGTTAAAGGCTTTAATTTCCAAATCTTTTCTAAAAGAAAGAAATCCGCCGTCCAATGAATATTCTTTTTTGTCTAACAGCGCTATAGTATCCGCCCTGACGGCGGCTACTATAGCGCTGTTAGAATTTTCCAAATCGCGGTTTGAATAACTCATTCCGTTAACCGATAGAATATTTTCGCCGGAACTGGAATTTATAACTACTCCGCCAGGACACATGCAGAAAGAATAACCGCCGTATTCCTTAGAAGAGACATTATAATATACTCCGCTGAATTTTAAATCGTTTTTGTTTCTGCCGCCCTTAAAAAAAAGCGAATCTATAAAATCTCTTTTATGCTCTATCCTGAATCCTACGGCAAAAGGTTTATTTTCTAAAAATACTTTTTTATTTTTCAGCATTTCATAAGTGTCTATACTGTTAGAACCGGCGGCTAAAATTAAAAAATCCGCAGAAATATTTCTTTTGTCGGTTACCGCCGAAACTATACGATTTTTATCGTCCGTTTCAAAATCTTTTAATTCTTCTTCAAAAAAAATTTGCGCTCCGCCGTCCGTAAGATAATTTCTTGTATTTCTAAGTATATCGATAAGAATATCGCTGCCTACATGGGGTTTATGCTCTACAAGAATTTTTTTGTCCGCCCCCATTTTTACCAAAAAATTTAAAACGAAAGATACCGCCGCATCGTCTTTTCTCGTCGTTAATTTTCCGTCCGAAAAAGTACCCGCTCCGCCTTCTCCAAAAACAACGTTGCTTTTTTTGTTAAATTTTCCTTTATTCAGCAAGGCATTTACGTCTTTTATCCTTTCTTCTACGCATTTTCCTTTTTCTATCAAAACCGGTCTTATACCATGTTTTAACAAATATACCGCGGCAAAAATACCAGCCGGACCCATGCCCGTTATTAAAACCGCCGGTTTATCGCGGTTATTTTTTTTAGTTTTATTTTTATCGGTTTTCCCGGCATTTTCATTTTGCCTCTCGTTTTCAAAATCTAACGAATTTTCTTCGTAAAAAAGTTTTTCTTCTTCATCCTTTGCTTTTCTTGCTTTGATATCTATGCCGGATAAAATATTTATAATCTCGTCTTCATTTTTACCTGAAAAGTCAAATTTTATTAAAACTTTATAAACGTTTTTAGGTTCTTTTTGCCTAAAATCGAGAGATTTTTTAATAATTTTTATTTTGCTGCTAAAATCTTTTATTTTTATATCGTTTATTGCTTCTGAAGATTTTTCGTTAAAATATTTCAGAAAATAATCCGAAAAAATTTTTTCTTCTTTTTCTAATCCGGTCGTTTCCGAATTTTTAATTTTTATCGGTATTTTAAAATCATAAATAAGAATCATATAGGCATCGGATCAGGAAGGGTTTATTAAAGACAGGGCTGATTCTTCTATTAGTTCTTTTGCCGTTAATTTCGCCGTATTTTTTAGCGGAATTAAAAGCACCGGACACACGGAATGCTTTGCAACGTAAAAAGAAACGGAACCGGATACTATCTCTTTAATTCCGACTCTTTGATGAGTTCCGACCGCAATTATATCGGAAGCGTTTTTTTTTGCAAAATTGATAATCTCTTCCTGCGGATTGCCTGTATATACTGATATTTCGTAATTTAAATAATATAAACCGGATTCTTTTAATTTATCCTCTATGGACACGTGTACTTCCGCCGCTTTTGATTTTAAAGAGTTTTTTTTGCCGGAAAAAGAAAAAATGTCGTAAGGAATGACGTGCAAAATTTGAAATCTCGCTGCGGATTCCCTGAAAAAAGATGCCGCAGACGAAAGCACGAACCCCGTTTCAAAATTTAAATCGACCGCTAAAAGAATTTTTTTTTCTTTTTCCATATAATAATATTATACGATTGAAACGTTTTTTTCAAGAAGGCTTTCAATTTATGCAGGTTTTTGCTATAATTATTAAAATGGAAGAATTTATTAATATTAATATAACCGATTAATCGATTATTAAGGAGGATAATAAGATGTGCGACGAACACCATTTAGACGACGCTTTAAGCGAAGAAACCAGAAATTTAGAAATGGCAAGACAATCGCTTATTGAAGAATTTCAAGCAATTAACTGGTATCAGGAAAGAATAGAATACACCGCCGACGAAGAATTAAAACATATTCTTGCTCATAACAGAGACGAAGAAAAAGAGCATGCAGCAATGCTTATGGAATATATTAGAAAACACGACAAAGTTCAGGACGACAAATTCCTTCATCACGATTAAAAATAATGCTTTTTAAAACTGCACGCCTATGCTATAATTTAAAAGAGTAATCCGACGGTACGGCATTAAGGCCGAAAACTCCGCCAGGTTCGAAAGAAAGCAACGGTATCGATTCGAGGTGCGCGTATTTAATCGGATTACTCTTTTGTCATTATATGCTGCATTTATTGCCGACAGTTGTTATTGCTGCTGTTATTTTATCGGTAAAATACGCAATTATATATTATAATTCTTTAGTTTTTCCTTTATTTTTTTATTCATTTTATATTGCTATATAAAAATATATAACGCAAATAATAAATACGGGCTTAATTTTTTGCTTAATAAAACTTTAGACTATTCAAAATTACTTCTTACCGGTAATGAAGCAATCGCTTTGGGCGGAGCAAAAGCAGGCGTTTATACCGCCGTCGGCTACCCCGGAACGCCGAGTTCGGAAATACTTCCTTATTTATCTAAATTAAACGGCAGCGCAATAGTAAACTGGTCTATCAATGAAAAAACAGCGTTAGAAATAGCGATAGGAACGTCTATAGGCTATAAAAGAGCAATGTTTACCGCTAAACACGTCGGTTTAAACGTCGCTTCCGACCCGCTTATGACTCTTGCGCTTACGGGAGTAAGGGGAGGATTAGTCGTAGTTACCGCCGACGACCCCGGAATGCACAGTTCTCAAAACGAACAGGACAACAGGCTTTATTCAAAATTTGCGAAAATACCGATGTTTGAACCTTCCGACAGCCAGGAGTGCTTAGACTTTACTTCAAAATCTTTCGAAGTAAGCGAAGAATTCGATACTCCGGTTATTTTAAGAACTACTACGAGAATATCCCATTCAAGAAGCGTCGCCGTCTTTTCAGGCAAATTTCCGCCGAAGGAAGAACTTGAAAATACTAAAAATACCTACAAAAAAGATATAGAAAAATTCGTAATGGTTCCCGTTTATGCAAGGAAAAGACATAAAGCCGCTTTGGAAAGATTAAAACGGCTCAAAGATTTTTCTAACCGTTCAGGATTAAACTATGCCGAATATAACGATAAAGAATTCGGCATAATAACAAGCGGTATTTCATATCAGTACGCCAAAGAAATTGCGCCTTTTGCTTCTTTTTTAAAACTGTCTTTTTCTTATCCGCTACCGGATTTATTAATAAAAGATTTCGTAAAAAACGTTAAAAACATAGTTATAATTGAAGAATTAGAGCCTTTTATCCAAAACGAAATAGCGTCGTTCGGCATAAAATTAAAAGGAAAAGAATATTTTCCGCAGGACGGAGAATTGAATCCCGATATAGTATTATCCGGACTTAAAAAAGCCGGCTTTTTTAAAGGCAAAAAGGCTGGTAAAGAAAAAGGCGCAGGTAAAGAGTTCGGTATTAGTTTGAGCGATACTATGCCGCCGAGATTTCCGGCTTTGTGCAGCGGATGCCCTCACACTTCGGTATTTTACGCTCTTAAAAAATTAAAAGTTCCCGTTATGGGCGATATAGGATGTTATACGCTTGGAGCGCTTCCGCCTCTTAGTGCTATGGACAGCTGTATTTCGATGGGGCTTGCGTTTGGAGCGGCGCAAGGTTTGTCCCTTACAAAATCTTCGCATAAAAAAACAGTAGGAATTTTGGGCGATTCTACCTTCTTTCATTCCGGCATAACTTCTCTTATAGACGCAAAATATAATAACGCAAAATTTACCGCTATTATTTTGGACAACTCCACTACGGCGATGACCGGAGGACAGGATCATCCGGGCACGGGAAAAAACCTTTCCTTTAACCAATCAATTTCAAATAAAATAGATATTAAAAAAATTATAGAAGGAATAGGAATAGAAGAAATTTTCATCATAGACCCTTATAATTACAATGAAACGTTTAAAACTTTAAAAAAAGCGCTTGATTCAAATAATCTTAACGCAGTCATAACCAACAGACCATGCGTATTATACCCCAAAAAAATAGATACCGGGAAAAAATTTAAAATATCGGACGGATGTACGGGATGCGATTTATGTATGCAGACCGGGTGTCCCTCTATACGCTTGCCTTACGGAAAAACCGGCGCAGTAAAACCTGTTCCTTTTATAGATTCGTCCTGTATAGGATGTTCAGTATGCAAAGATATATGCGTTTTTAATTTTATTGAAGAAATAAAGTTATCTTAAATTTAAAAGAATTTAAATTATAAAATAAATAAAAAATTATTGCTAAAATAAATGGGCGATTTAACTCAGAACATATTGATTTCCGGTATTGGAGGACAAGGCGTCGTACTTGCCGGCAGGATTATCAGCCACGCTGCATTTGAAAGCGGTATGGATATTAAAACGTCGGAAGTTCACGGAATGTCTCAGAGGGGAGGTTCGGTTTCAACGCATATAAGATTCGGAAAAAAAATATTTTCACCGCTAATACCGGAAAACGGCGCTACGGCGATTCTTTCTTTCGATATTTATGAAACTTTAAGATATGCAGGCAGTTTCGCAAATAAAAATACGATAATAGTTTCCTCTAACGACGGCAAAACTCCGGCGTGGACTTCTAAAACCAAAAATGGTACAATCAAAAATAATTTTACGAATATATATTCCATAGCCTCGGTTTTAAAAGATAATTTTAAATCTTTGACTCTTTTGAACGATAAACTGATTGCGGAAAATCTTGGAAACGTCAAAGTTTCAAATATTATACTCATAGGAGCGTTATCCGTTTTTACGGATATAAAAGAAGAAATTTGGCTAAAAACTATTGAAACAAACGTTCCCGATAAAACAATAGATTTAAATATTAAGGCATTTATGAAAGGCAGAGGTTCATTATGAATATAAAATATTACGAAAAAAAATACGAAACTATGGACCGTTCCGAACTTTCACAGATTCAAACGGAAAGATTGAAAAAAACGTTAAAACTTATATTTTCCGGGGGCGGTTTTTTAAAAACAAGATTAAGGGAATATGGAATAAAAAATTTAGGCGATATCGAAAAAATAAAATCGACGGATGAATTAAAAAATATGCCGTTTACCTATAAATCCGACCTCGTAAACAATTATCCCTTCGGAATTTTTTCTCAGCCTTTAAATAAAATAATAAGAATACATGCATCTTCAGGCACGACAGGAAAACCCATTATAGCCGGATATACAAAAAACGATATTAAAATATGGTCAAAGTTAATGGCGAGAGTTTTTTGCGCCGCGGGTATTTCTAAAAAAGATATAGCGCAGAATGCTTACGGTTACGGGCTTTTTACCGGGGGCTTAGGGTTTCATTACGGAGCGCAGGAATTAGGTTTAATGATTATTCCTATGTCAACGGGTTTTACGGAAAGACAGCTTACTATGATGCAGGATTTGGGCGCAACTGTTCTTTTCTGCACTCCTTCTTACGCTCTTTTTCTCTCCGAGGAAATAAATAAAAAAATAAGCGATAAATCAAATATTAAATTAAAGAAAGGTATTTTCGGGGCAGAACCGTGGTCGGACGAACTCAGGCAAAAAATAGAAAGCTCGCTTAAAATAGACGCTTATGATATATACGGATTGAGCGAAATAATAGGTCCCGGAGTAGCATACGAATGCATTTATAAAGACGGGCTCCATATAAACGAAGATAATTTTTTTCCGGAAATAATAAATCCCAAAACCGGAGAAGTTTTAAAAGACGGCGAAACAGGGGAACTCGTGCTTACCAGCCTCAATAGAGAAGCAATGCCGGTAATAAGATTCAGGACGAAAGATATAACAAGACTTACGAGAGAAAAGTGCAGATGCGGCAGAACGTTCGTCAGGATGGACAAGATAAAAGGAAGAACCGACGATATGATAATTTTAAAAGGAGTAAACGTTTTTCCTTCACAGATAGAATCCGTTTTATTTAAGCTCGATTATTTAGAGCCTGTCTATTTAATAGAATTATATACCGAAAATCTTTTGGATAAAATGAACATAATAGTGGAGCCCAAAGAAGAAATTTTTAACGGCGGCGAAGCTAAAATAGAAGCAGTTACGCAGGAAATATCCCACAAAATATACGAACTTATCGGAATTAGGGCAAAAATAACCGCCGTCCCCCCTCAAACCATTGAAAGAAGCCAGGGCAAAGCTAAAAGAATAAACGACCTGAGGAAGAAACTATGAAATCCTCTCTATAAGCTCGGCTAATGCTCCGACGTCCACAAGTGTATCCCTGCAGGGTCCGTTAGGCCTCATATTGGGAAGACCGTAAACAAAAAGCGGAAAGCTGTCTATAATTCCAGAACTTAAATCTCTTTCGCATGCGACCGCTATGACGGCTTTAGGGCGTTTTTCCTCTATAACTCTGCGCGCAAGCGTGCCTCCGGTAGCAACGGCCATAAATATGCCTTTCTTTTTGGAAAGCGCCGCAAGCTCTTTTATGTTGCATTTTCCGCAATTCAAGCAGTTATTTATATCGTCGGTAATTTTAGCCTTGCAGTTATGAAGTTGAAGGCAG
>JAJYWW010000022.1 GCA_021791295.1 bacterium
TATTTACAAGTTTGGAAAGACTGTTTATGGCGTTTGCTTGTTCGTCCTGCAGTTCGTTTGCGTTGCTTCCGGCATTTAGAGCATACGTTATCTGTTGGTTCAAACCTGCAATCTGCGTGGTAAGATTGTTTATTTGCGGAATTAAGCCCTGTATTGAATTGTTGGTCGAAGATACCGTATTTTGAATAGTAGTGTAAGCATTGTTGATAGAACCGCTAAGAGACTGGGCATCGGATAATAAAGCCGTTCTTTGCGAAGTATTTGACGGATTATTTGCGACGTTTTGAAAATCGTTGAAAAACTGGGAAATTTGGGAACTGAAACCTGAACCGGTCTGATCGTTGAACAGATTCTGAATCTGGTCCAAGCCCTGATAGAGCGTCGTATAATAGCTGTTCTGTCCCGTTTCGTTGTTGACTTCCGACTGGACGAAATTATCCGTGCTTCTTTGGATTTGATTGACGTTTACGCCGGTGCCGTATGTATATGGAGCTCCGACTACCGCGGGCGCTTCGTTTTCTATAGGGGTTTCGCTGTTGTAAAACGGCGTATTGACGTTTGCGACGTTCTGCGAAACCGTGTTCATTGCCGCCGTATTGGCGTTCATAGCCGAGTCTGCAATATCGAGTATATTATTGACGGTTATCATTTTTTATATCCTCACGCCGGATTTCATTAAAACGTTCTTTAAAGGTGAAAACGAAGGATTGTTTGAGCCGGATCTGTCGTAAATAGAATTTCTTTTAAAAGCATCTGTAATGAAAGAAATGGTCAGCTGATTATAATTTATATTTTTTCTAATCAAAGAAGAAAATGCTTCGTTAATTTTAGAAAGTTCGTAAATTTCCGCTTTTATAATTTCCTTAATTTCTTCGGCTTTATCTTTATCTTCGTTTTCTTCCGAAACTTCGTCGTACTGCTTAGATAAAAATATACCGGATTCTTTTATTTTTTCGGTTATTTCTTTTAAAATAGACCCTTTTTTTTCAAATAAGCTTATATTGCTTAAAGGATTAAAACTTGTTTTTAAAACGTTATAGCAATCCGAAAGCTCGGTTTTTAATTTAAGAATTATATCTAAAAGCTCTTCGTATGTTTTTAGTTTAGTTTCGTTTTTCATAGTTTGGATATATATAATTTATATTCCGTCTTATGTTTAATTTTATATATAAATTAATACGTTATTATTCCCCGAAAATATTTAGCGAATTAATCAAGCCTTCGGCTATTTTTGAACTGTCCGCATATGTGCCGGAAGCTATTTTTTGAATTATATCGTTAATTTTAGAGGGGGAAGATGTTTCGGAAGAACCTATCTGACCTCTTAAATTGCTAATGAAAGTTGCGTCACCGGATATGCTTACCTTGTCGGAAGAAGACTGAATGTTTCTCGAAGAAGAAACGTCTTTTTTCTTCTGAACGTTCCCATTTTGTATAATCTCGCCGGCTACAGGCGTTACGTTTGAAATTTCGATTGCCATAATTTTATACCTTCTTAAAATTTAAGATATTTTAATTTCTTATATATAAGAATCGGCATTTTCAAACCGTAACTTTAATTTTGCCTCCTATAATATATATAGTAATAAGTTAAGTAAATCATGTTATCTGGTTATATGCTTTTTGATAATAAATTAATACATTTTAATTTTATAAATTTTTATATAACTTTTATTTCGGCGGACAGCGCTCCGGCGGCTTTTATAGATTCAAGCATAGAAATAATGCTTGATGTAGAAGCCCCTACCGCATTTAGGGCTTTTACGAGATTAGCTACGGTTAAGCCTTTCTTTAAATAAAAGGCGTTAGGCATTCTTTTCCCTTTTATTTTAAGCGTAATATTCCTGTTTGATACGGCAACCGGATTTATTTTTATATTGCCGCCCATTACAACCGTTCCAGACCTTTCGTCAATAACTATGATTGCCTTGGAATGCGTTTTTACGTTTATAGCGTTAACGACGGATACGAACTGAGATACGTTGCCGGAATAAGAAGCCGGAACTGCGACTTCTACGCTTGTTGAATTTAAAGGCTTTGCGGTTCCTTTTCCAATTTTTGCGTTTATGGCGGCGGCTATTCTCGAAGAATTGGTAAAACTTGGGTTTTTAAGAATAAGCCTGACGGTTTTAAAAGTATTTAAACCGATAGAAACTCCCTTTTCTACTATTCCGCCGTTATCTATAATGCCTGCAGTTTGAAAATTCTGCGATACCGGAACGTAACCGGGAAGAGGCATAACGTTCTGAGCCGCAACGCTTCCGCCTGTCGAAACAGAACCCTGCGCAAGGGCGTAAATTTTTCCGTTAGGACCTTTTAGCGGGGTCATAAGCAAAACTCCGCCTTCTATGCTTTCGGCGTTGCCGATGGCGCTTACGGTAACGTTTATCTTTTCGCCCGGAACGGCAAACGGCGGAAGTTCGGCCGTTACCATAACGGCGGCTGTATCCCTGATTTCGTAAAGAGAAGCTTCGTTAGTATTAATGCCGAGCTTAGACAGCATGGTAACTATAGACTGTTGGGTAACGTTAACGCCCCACTGGTCGCCCGTGCCGTCAAGACCGGTAACTAAACCGTAGCCTACTATAGGGTTGCTCATCGCTCCGTAAACGGAAGTAATGTTGCCTACCGTAGCGGCGCAGGAATAATCAGGGGCAAAAAAAGTAACTGCGGTTAAGCCCCAAAACAGCGAAAGCAGAAAAACTAAAGGTATTAACAATATTCTTTTATTCATTTATTATGCCGGCCTCCAAATATTATTGCAATATATATCTTATATTTATATTTCTCAAACCTTAATTTCTTAAATATTTATACCATCTATTTTTAACCATTTAGTCATTACTATCCAATACTTATTTTCTTTAGAACGGCCAGATATCCTGCATAATTTTATACAGCCAGTTAGGACTCTGCGAACTGTTGACGTAACCTCTGCCGTTTATCCATATTCTTTCGTCTGCAAGCTGGGTTGACAGCACAGTATTTGCCGGCGATATGTCTATCGGACGGGCTATGCCTTTAATCAGCAGAAATCTTGTTTCTCCGTTCACAGATACTTTTCTCTCCCCTTTAAGTTCTACGTCGCCGTTTGGAAACACTTTTACCACCTGTGCCTGAATCGTCGAGTTTATCTGTCCGGATTCAGCTACTCCGCCGCCGCCGTCAAAAGATTCGTTGTTAGAACCTTCATAACCGGTAGGCTTCGAAGTAGAAAGCGTGCCGAAAGCAAACTCTCCTGTACCCGACGAATTATGCGAAAGAGACGTCCCCGACGAATCCGAAACCTGAGTCTGGTCGTTAACTATAATAGTTACGGTATCGTTCAGCCTAAAAGCGACGTTATCGGCATAAAGATTAGTTCCGCTTCCGGTACCCGTCCAGAGAGAACCGAGAACCGGCTTAGACTGCAGTCCTCCATTTTTTGCCGTAGGTTTTACATACGTAGGAGGAATCATAGACTTAGGCGGATGCACTCCGCAGCCGGTTAAAGCAAGCGGCAATAAAGCGGCAAAAAATAATGTTAATATAAAAAATACTTTTATTTTTGATTTATATTTTATTTTCGTTCGCTTTTGCGTTTGCGTTTTTTTAAGTTCCATATAATTTATACTCCTCTATACTAACCTTTACTTTTTTATTTTCGGTTTTCAGTCTAATATTTGTCTGCCGCTCTTAATTTACCTCTGCAATTTTAGGCGATTTTACCAAGCATTCCACTATTTCTCCCGATTCCAAATTTCTTATCCTTATTTTAGAATTTAAAGCTCCTGATTGAAGAGCCATGCCTTTTGTCTTTAAAATTAATCCGTTTTCGTCGTAAATTATATTTACCCTATCGCCGAAGTTTATTATCCTGCGCCTTTCGGTGTCTGCATTATTTAAAGCCGACCCCGCTGCAATAAAAAACTTTGCTTCCCTTCCTGCCGCTTTTTTAACGTTTAAAAAGTAGCCGTCGTTTAAACTCGGAATATTTTTGTAAGATATTTTTATCTCGCCGCTTTTTATAATCTGAAATTTTCCGATAGTTTCGGATGCAGCGGCAACGGGAGCATAAATAGACGTTTTAAAAGTAGCGGCATCCAAACCCTGCATTTCGCCGTTTTTTATATTTATAATTTTTATTAATGCCGTATGATATCCTGAATATCCGGTATCGGCAATATTTATCCTTAAATTTTTGAAATTAAAATTTTTATACGGCATATTAAAATGAAAATTCCCGAAATGAAAATATTTTTTAAATTTTACGGGAACTTTTTTTAAGTACGCTTTTATTATTAAGCGTTTTAATAAAAAATCGTTGCCGTTATTACTAGCGCCCGCTGCTCCGGAATAAGCCGCAGCCTCCGCATTTTTAACGGTGAATATGCTTGGCGATATAGCAACTGCAGAGGCTAACGCTATTAATGCAAAAATTAATTTCATTCTATTCATCTGTTTATTTTTTATTATTTAGCTGTTATATTATCCGCACTTATCAATTATATTTATTTAATAAATTAGTTTAATTTAATAACAGTAACTAACTTAATTTATTAAGGTATTAAACCGCTCATCGTTTGAAGCATCTGGTTTGCGGTCGTAATAGCCTTTGAATCTATGGTATAGGCATTTTGAGCCGTAATCATGTCAACCATCTGACCTACGAGATTTACGTTAGACATTTCCAAAAACCCCTGCTGGAGCGTTCCAAGCCCGTTTTGATTAGGCGTGCCGACCTGCGGAACCCCTGAGGCAGAAGTCTGAAGATAAAGATTGCTGCCGACGCTGTTAAGTCCCGCCGGATTAATAAAATTTGCAAGACTGATAGTTCCGATTTGCGCAGGATTAGTCTGTCCGGATATTACCGCCGTAACCGTTCCGTTTTCGGAAATAGTTACCGACGTGGCGTTAGGCGGTATTGTAATACTTGGAATCAGAGGGTATCCGTTGGCATCTACGAGCTGACCCTGTGAATTAGTATCGAAAGTTCCGTCTCTGGTATATGCCGTTTCGCCGTCAGGCATCTGCACCTGAAAAAAACCCTGTCCGGAAATTGCGATATCTAAGGGATTAGAGGTCTGCTGAAGATCGCCCTGCGTAAACTCTTTTTCTATGGAAGACACTTTTGAACCGAGACCTATCTGAATTCCGGTAGGCGACTGGGTATATTCCGATGAATAAGCGCCCGGAGATTTAATAGTCTGGTAAAACAGGTCTTCGAAATTGACTCTCGATTCTTTAAAACCGGTGGTATTGGTATTTGCAAGATTATTTGCTATGTTGTCTATTTCTATCTGCTGACCTTCCATTCCCGTAGCCGCCGTCCATAATGCTCTCATTAATAAATAACCTCCGTAATTATATAATTAATCTATTAATATATTAATCTATTATTTATTATAAATTTTAAATTTATACCGCCGCTCCGACTGTGTTAATGGCGGTATTATCTACCGTGGAATATGATTTTAACGCCTGCATCATATTATTGTACGTTTCCGAAATATTTATCATCTGAACCATGCCTTTGATTTCGTTTACGTTGGATTCTTCGATATAACCTTGAAGTATATCGGGATTTTGATTTTCAACGGGAGCGCCGGAACTTTTGGTTTCGGAAAACAGGGTGTTTCCGTATTTAGATAAATACTGCGGGTTTTTAAAATTAGCAATTAATATCGTACCCGAATACATTTCGTTGCCGGTCTGCGGATCGGTAAGGCTTATTTCGCCCGAACCGCCGATAGTTACGTCGGAACCTCTTTCGTTAATAAAGATAGGTTTTTTAAACGTGCTTAAAACCGGATCTCCTTCCTGCGTTACGAGTTCACCCGCCTGATTAAGCGAAAACACTCCGTCTCTCGTGTATTTAACGCCGGAAGGAGTTGAAACTACGAAATATCCGTTGCCTTTAATAGCAAGGTCGAGCCTGTTGCCCGTTTTTTTTATAGACCCTTGTGACATATTGTTATAAGTATTTAAAACAATGGGATACGCTTTATCGACAAGCGGTTTATTTTTGCCGGATTCGTTTGCGTCTATTGCTTTTTGCGATAAAAATTCGGCAAAATTAACGTTTGTGCTTTTATAACCAGCCGTATTGACGTTTGCAAGATTATTAGTAACGGCGGAGAGCTGTCTTTCTACCGCCAATATGCCGCTCAAAGTTATGTAAGAACCGCCGTTCATTTTTTAAAACCCCTATAACTGCGATAATTAAATTAATCTATTAATAAATAAAAATCTAAACAAAAAATATGTAATATATAAATTAGAATATATAAATTTTATCCTGTATAATTCATTGCAATAAATGTGCCATAAAAAAGGGAAAAAATTTCCCAAAATAGTTTAATTTACCTCAAATGCAGGCGGGAGTATGAAAATAAATAAATCTGACACCTTTAAAAAAAATTGTTATTGATATAGCGGGCGGGAATGATATACAATATTAATGAATATTATGGATAAAAATAAACTTGCGATAATAATTTCAGAAGACAAGTATTTAGCTCATATTGCCGGATTGATAAAAGCGGCGTCTAAAAAAGGCGGCGATATATCCTTGTCTGTTTTTATTACCGATAAAGGCGTTTTTTTGACCGAAAATAAGGAATTTATTTCCCTTTTAAAAGAACCGGCCGGCATCATAGACAACGTTTCCGTTTGCGAACACTCCTGCAACGTAAACGGCGTAGTTTATAGGGATGAAATTTTTAACTATTCTTCGCAATTCGAAAACGCAAAAATTATTAACGAACTTAAAGAAAACGACAGAGCCTTGCTATTCTAATATAATATAAATTTTATTTTTTATTTCTATTCTTTCTTAAAACATGTTCGATATAAAAAAATTAAAAGAAAATCCGGATATAAATATATATTCAAAAAAACAGGAAATACACTCGATACTCAAAGGTTTTGCCAATCAAAAAAAACCGGTCATTATTTACCCCGTTCCGTTTAACGACGAATATACGACTAATATTCTCAAAGTAAAAGACGATACTATAACCGTCGATTCCCTTATTCCCAAGTCCGGAAATTTAAAAATGGCGGAGTCGTCTTATTTAAAAATAGCGTTTAAGTTTTCTAATAACGACCATTTTTTTCTGTCCAAACTTTATAACTACGAAAAAGACGGGGATTATTTCGTATTCGATATTTATAAGCCTATTGAAATATTATCTTTAGAAAAAAGAAAATTTTTCAGGATAGAACCTTCTATAAGCGAACCGGTTATAGTATCTTTTTTTTATAACAATAAATATACGGAAACCCGGCTGTACGACCTGTCCGGCGAAGGTTTTTCTTTTTTACTGGATTTTCCTTTGGAAAAATATACCGTACTGGAAAACGTAAAGATTAAATTTCCTTTAGGACTTCCGGAAGTTACGCTGAGATTAGAAATAATGTCTAACGTCAGGCTGGATAATTTAAAATATAAAACCGGCGCTAAAGCTATAAATATAAAACCGGCGCAGCAGGATGTACTTTTTAACTATATATTTAAAAGGCAGAGAGAGATAGTAGCCGCAATGAAGGGAACGGTTTAACGCATACCTCCTATTTTATCGTTCAGCTTGTATAAAAACGCAAAAATATTAGCTATAGCTTTATAAAGTTCGGGCGGTATTTCCTGATATATATCGAGTCCGTCGAGAATATCCGCAAGAGCGTCGTTTTGAGCAATGGGTATATTTTCTTTTTTAGCTATCTCT
>JAJYWW010000067.1 GCA_021791295.1 bacterium
CAAGAAAATAGCGGAAGAACAGAATCCGCATACGCTTTTTATCGGATGTTCCGATTCGAGGGTCGTTCCGAGCCTTATAACGAAAACTTTGCCCGGCGAGCTTTTCGTCGTGAGGAATATTGCCAATTTAGTGCCGCCCTACAGAAACGTCAGCGAGTATCTTGCTACGACTTCCGCGATAGAATATGCGGTAAATATTTTAAAAGTTAAAAATATCGTGGTATGCGGACATTCAAACTGCGGCGGATGCCGTGCATTATATATGGCCGACGAAGACTTGAAAGATATACCCCATACGAAAAAATGGCTGGAATTGGCTGAAGGCGCAAAAAAAACCGTATCCGATTCGGCTTTAACCGCAGGCGGGAAAAAAGGGTTTACAGGTAAGGAAAGAGAAATATTAACGGAAAGGGAAAATATAAAAGAGCAGATTAAGCACCTGTATTCCTACCCGTATATCCAATCTAAATTAGAAAAGGGCGGAATTAAAATATACGGATGGCATTATATTATAGAAACCGGTGAAGTTTATAATTATTCATCCGAAAAAAATATTTACGAAAAAATCGACGGGGCGTCTGTTTAATCGATGCATTCCGCATTTTTGTCGGGAAGTCCGGTTTCGGCAGATAAACATGGCGCTTTGAATAAGTAGCCGTGCCACATTCCGTGCAGAGTCCTGGAAGTGACTATCGTCCAGAAAAAAGCGAGCATAATGACGAAAACGGCCCCAAATATCTTAAACGGCGCTATTCCGGTTATTCTAAAGAGTTCTATCGTGGCGGAAGTATAAACCCCAAGAGGAAAAGTAAATCCCCACCAGCCCATATTGAAAGGCAGGTCTTCCTGCATATATCTGAGAGTCATGAGAACGGCAGTTATCAGCCACCAAAAGCCTAATCCCCAGAGAATAAGCCCGCCTAGAGGCCCGAAACCGTATGCCGTTTTTGCGTAAATTTCAAGTTTTGTTCCGGCAAACACCGCAGGCGCATCGTTTCCGAGAAGAAGCAGGCCTAAACTGCCCGTGCCTATCGGTCCAAGCGTAAGCCAGGTAGATACCGCCATATCTCTATGCGGCAGTTTGTGCCATGCAAGGCGCAAAAATAATATAACGAGGATGCCGAATGCCAGGGGAACCGAGAACGCCCACAGCGCGTAGCCGAGGATTATAACGTATCTGGCTACTGCGGGAGCGACGTGCGGCGCCAAAAAACCAGCTGATGCGGCGGCGACTTCAGCCGGCACTATGGGCAAAAGCCATATCGCAGTCATATCTTCTATGCTGTGTTTATGATTAGTGAACATATAGAAAGGAACAAGCAAACCCACCACTATCGAAATGAAAGCATCAAAATACCATAAATTTAAAGCAATCTGCGTCGCGCCTTTGCCTGCGAATAGCAAAATTCCGTTTACGATAGTTATCAATCCCATAGGTATGGCGCCTAAAAACATGGATTGTACTGGATGTCCTAGAAGTTTTTTGGCGGATTCGAAATAAAATACGAAACGTCCTATAAAAAGAATGCTGAATAGCGCGAATAACGCAATGTTTATAATCCATAGACTTTCGGCTATAAGATGCAGTCCGGCAACTTTATAAGGAAAAGCCGCGAGCATAAGCGATAGAATACCGGTACCCATATTCATCGTGAACCAGTTAGGAGTAAACTGTTTTATAAGGTCGGTTGGATGCGACATCTGTTTAAGCGGGCGCAGACCGTCGGCCAATCTATTTATTCTTTTTCTCATTTTATACAAACCTCTGCATAAATTTTAAATTAATGTTGAACTGGCTTAAATAAACCGGCATGCAAGATATACCGAATAAGCGGCGGTATAATTAATAGGCTTAATTATATTAGCCTATTTTTTGCGTAAAGTCAAATTGAATTGCCGCTTTCGAATGCCGATTTGGAAACTATCTTGCATATTTTGGTTAAATTTTATAGCGGAATGACACTAAACGAGTCAAACGATAAATTATCTATACGAATTTTGTTTTAAATCAGATTGTTGAACGCAAGCGTAAATGCCAACTTAGTTGGCATAATGCAAACTAATGCCGTCCGCAGTTTTAATTACCGCATGCCTGCTACAGCTATTTATATCGTTGTATAAAAGAATTTATAAGAGCAATAATTTTTAAAAAATATTATGGCACGGTAATTGCTATTCTTTTTTGCAAATAATTTTAACTGGAGGCATTTATGAGAAAACTGTTTATTTTTTTAATGGCGGCGTTAGCTGTTTTTGGGTCAGGCTTTGCATATTCGTCTATTGCAAACGCCGGTACGGTAACGATTGCAGGCAATACCAACCTTACAATCGGCGGCTTTATACTCGGCTATTACGGGGAATCAAGCAACCAGAACTTAGTTTCTTCGCAGGCGAACAACCCGGGCATAGTTAATACCTCGATCAGCAACTCGACTAACTTTACCGGCACTTTGGCTTTTACAAGATTATGGCTGAATTTAGACAACAAGCCTGAGGGTATTAGGGGTTATATTTCGGCGGATTTTAACGGCGGCGGAGTTCAGGGTTTAACACAGGGGGTAAGGCTTAGGAGGGCTTATTTAATTAAGTCTTTTGAAGCAAACGCTCTCAGTCCGTGGATTGAGATAGGACAGGATTATAATTTGGGACAGCCCGTAGGCTTTTCGTTCTCGTCATACCAGAATGCCGGCTTGGCTGGGGATGAAGCAAGCGTTCCGATATGGGTGCCTCAAATTATGTTCGGAGCAAAAATTAATGCCGGAAACTTTACGTTAAATCCTCAAATAGGTTTAATAGATTTGCAGGGAGAATCGGGAAGCGACAATTATACGGAGCTTATGAGCAACGCGGGAGATAATGGCGTCTATGATATCAGCGCAAACGTTCCTGGCTTCGGAGTAAAACTGCCGGTAGATTTCAAAACCGGTTTAGGCGCCCCCGCTTCTTTTTACGGCGCTTTCCAGGGCCAGTACGTAAACGTTTCTTACGGTCAATCTAATACCGCCGTTATTAAAAAGTCAGAGTTCGGCTGGGCCGCAAGCGGCGGGATAACTATTCCCGTTTCATACGTTACTTTCATGGGGGATATACAGTATACGCACGGCATGACAGGTTTAAACACGGTATTGGGGCAGGAAAATTTAGGCTCTTACACCCCTGAATCTTACTGGTCGGAAAACGGCAATAACGTTAATGCTACAAAAGCCGTGCAGTGGGATGTGCAGGCCAAAATAGATTTAAAGCAGTTCGGAGCGCCCTTAGCGGTTGCAGGCGGTTACTCGAAAGTATCTTTTTCTAATTATAACGATGCCCTCGGTTTAAATCTAAACGATACTTATACCGCATGGGTCGCTTATAATAATTCTCCGGTGAGAGAATCGGGCTCTATTTTCGCAAATATCGGCTGGAACGTAACTAAATCTATGATGCTTGGATTAGAATGGGATAATAACTTAACTTCATATGCGGTTGACCCGGACGCATCATTCCATTCCAATTCTTTTTATATGGTCGGCATGTATAGTTTTTGAAATAAATTCGGAAGGCCGTCATATTGCCAACTTTGTTGGCAATATGACGGCCTTAATATTTAATTTATTTATATATTATGGCAACGCTTAAAAAAGATATATATAAAATGGCGAAGTAAAGACGATACTTCATTTAATCTTATTAATGGCATAATAATTGCATTATTCAACCTAAATATTTATTTATAAAAATATTTAAAATGGAGAGGCGATCATGACATTTAAGAAAGTTTCTTACGATATCGCGGTAAAGTTCGCAACCGTATATTTATTTACGGTAATTATATTTGCCGTGCCGTTTTTTATCTTTCCCCGTTATTTTTCTAAAGAATCAGCATTAGCTTTAATCATTGCAGGCATAATAATCTCCGCCGTTTATATATATTATTTTTTGATTAAGCCGCTTGAATCAATTCAAATTATCGTAGATAATATCGAGAAAGGGAATTTCTTAAACGAACATAGGAAAATAGGCGTTTTTACAAAAAACGGCATTAATGAAATTATAAATAAATTATATAAAATATCCGGCGAAATAAATATATTCGTCGGTTCGTTAAATTCATGCGCAAAATTGATGACAAGCAGGAATTTAAACTTTGAAGATATAAATAAAGCGAGCCGCCTGGCCGGCGGCGATAAAACATTATTGACTGCAGACCTTTATTCGGAATCTAATTCCGCACTAACGGAAGCCATAGGAACGGTTGCTCAAGATATAACTGAAACAAAGAACGAATTAATAAAGGTATCGGTCGAGTTCGGAACGCTTCTGAGCCAGATAAGCGACCTTAATAATGCAGGTTCCGGCCAGTCCGAAGAATTATCGCGGACGGTTTCGACCATAGAAGAAAATACGAGAACAATCAGCAGTATAGCCGAATTAAGCGCAAAATCGAGAAAAAAAGTGGACGGCATAGTAGAGCTTATGAATACGAATGCTGGACATGTTTCGGATTTATACGATTCCATTCAAAGAATCAACGAAAGCACTAAAAAAATTACCAATATTATTACTGTTATAAGAGAAATAGCCGACCAGACGAACCTTCTTTCGCTTAACGCGGCCATAGAGGCGGCGCGCGCAGGAGAACAGGGAAGAGGTTTTGCCGTGGTGGCGGACGAGGTAAGGAAATTAGCGGAAAAAGTTACCAAAGCGACCCGCGACGTCGAGTCTTTAATCAAAGAAACCGAAAACACAGTTTCATACGGCGTCGAAACCGTCAATAGGCTTGTGGATTCCAACAGTTTCGTAAACAAGGAAGCCGGTTCGATAAAAGACTATACCGACAATCTCGCTTCGGCTATAGAGGAACAGAACGCTTCCATGCAGGAACTGGGCATGTCCGCGAAAAAAATATCGACTGAATCAAAACATATATCGGACTCGACGTCGAGCATAACCGATTCCGTGATACAAATGGTCGACGATATGGATAAGGCATCCGGAATAGTGAATATGTATAAATTATAAATTACGAAATAAAAAAATGGGGCAAATTGTCAAATATCAAATTTCAATATCTTTTAATTAAAAAAACGGGAGGTTAGGTATATACAATGACGGGTAAACCTAAAATCGGCATGTACTGGGCGGCTTCATGCGGCGGGTGCGAAATCGCGCTTGTAAACATTAACGAAAAGATAATAGATTTGGATGCCAACTTTGATTTTATGTTCTGCCCCTGCCTTTTAGATACGAAGAAACAGGACATAAAAGAACTGCCGGACGAAAGCATTTTTATAACTTTTTTTAACGGAGGGATTAGAACCGAAGAAAACGAAGAGATGGCGCATCTTTTAAGAAAAAAATCCAAAATATTGATTGCATTCGGTTCCTGCGCTTACGAAGGTTGCATTCCCGGCCTTGCAAACCTGTCTTCCAGAGACGAACTTTTTAAAACGGTTTATCTCGATAACCCTTCGATAGACAATCCTCTCGGGATTTTACCGGTTCCTGAGTCGGACGTTCCGGAAGGAAATCTCGAAATTCCCCGTTTTTACGATACCCTCAGAACGCTTTC
Organism: bacterium; assembly: GCA_021791295.1. The sequence goes on from JAJYWW010000067.1 coordinate 5,555, forward strand.
GCAGGTCGTCGATGTAGATTATTTTATACCCGGATGCCCGCCCGAGCCAAAACAGATTTGGAACGTTATCGAACTCGTTATTTCCGGCGCTGCCCTGCCCCCCAAAAAATCCGTAATAGGAGCCGGGACGTCTTCCGTATGCGAAGAATGCGACAGAAAAAAATCGGAAAAAAAGATAGAAAGATTTTACAGAAATTACGAAATAATTCCGGAAAAAGAAAAATGCCTCTTAGAGCAGGGGCTTATCTGTATGGGTATCGCGACGAGGGACGGCTGCGGCGCTCTCTGCCCTAAAGTAAATATGCCGTGCACCGGATGCTACGGCCCTCCGGATGGGGTGCTAGACCAAGGCGCAAAAATGGTATCCGCGCTCGGTTCTATAATAGATATTGTCGGCATAAAAGGTTTGGATGACCCAAAAATAATAGAAAAGATAGACAGTACGATAGAATCGATTCCCGACCCTTCGGGGTTGTTTTATAAATACAGCCTTGCCGATTCTATTTTAAAAAGGAGGACGATGCCATGAGAAAAATATCCATAGACCCGATAACAAGATTAGAAGGACACGGTAAAATCGACATATTTTTAAACGATGAAGGAAATGTCGAAAACACCTATTTTATCGTTCCGGAATTAAGGGGATTCGAGCAGTTCTGCACCGGAAGGCTCGCCGAAGATATGCCGGTTCTGACTAATAGAATATGCGGGGTCTGCCCGGAAGCCCATCATATGGCGTCGGTAAAAGCGTTAGATATGCTTTTCGGCGTGGAGCCGCCGCCAGCCGCTAAAAAAATAAGGGAATTATTGTATATGGCATTTTACGTTACCGACCATACGACCCATTTTTATGCGCTCGGCGGTCCCGATTTTATCGTCGGACCCGATGCGCCGCCGTCGGAAAGAAACGTTCTCGGCGTCATAAGGAAAGTAGGACTCGACATAGGAAAAGAGGTTATAGGAACAAGGGCGAGAAACCACCATATAATAGAAATGCTCGGCGGAAGGGGCGTTCATCTTGCCGGAGGACTGCCGGGAGGCTGGAGCAAATCTATTTCTAAAGAAGAATTAGACGAAATTAAAACCGCCGCAAAAAAGAACATAGATTTTGCCATTTTCAGCCTTAAAATATTCGACGACGTAATATTAAAAAATCCGGTTTATAAGGAACTTATACTTTCCGACGTTTATATCCATAAGACATATTATATGGGAACTGTCGATGAATATAACCGCGTTAATTTTTATGACGGAAAAATCCGGGTTGTAGATCCAGAGGGAAACGAATTCGTAAAATACGCTCCCGCAGACTATACGCAGCATATCGCGGAACGGGTAGAGCCGTGGACTTATTTAAAATATCCTTATTTAAAAAATATAGGCTGGAAGGGTTTCGTAGACGGACCGGAAAGCGGCGTTTATTCCTGCACCCCGTTATCCCGCCTTAACGTTTCGGATAAAATGGCTTCGCCGCTTGCGCAGGAATATTTTGAAAAATTCTACGATACTTTGAGCAGTAAAAGAGAGGACGGAAGATACAAACCTGTCCATCACAGGCTTGCAACGCACTGGGCAAGGTTGGTGGAACTGCTTTATGCTTCCGAACGGATGCTGGAACTCGCAAACGATAGCGAAACCGCTTCCGATAAAGTCAGAAATATACCGAAAGGGGTAAACGGCTCTCCCGAAGCCGTAGGCATAGGTTCCGTCGAGGCGCCGAGAGGCACGCTGACACATCATTACGTTTCCGACGAAAGAGGCGTCATTAAAAGAGTAAATCTGATTGTGGGAACTACAAATAATTACGCCCCTATGACTATGTCTATAAAAAGGGCGGCTGAGAAACTTATAAGCAAAGGCAGGGTGGTTCAGGAGGGTCTGCTTAACAGGATAGAAATGGCTTTCAGGCTTTACGACCCGTGTTTATCCTGTTCGACGCACTCTTTGCCGGGCAAAATGCCGCTCATTATAAAAATAAGGGCTCAAAACGGAGATACTATAAGGACGATTAAAAGAAATTCATGGGACTAGCGTAATGAAAGACAAATATTTAAACTCGAAAGCTGAAGTCAAAGATTGCTTCGCTATCGCTCGC
>JAJYWW010000147.1 GCA_021791295.1 bacterium
AGTTATCTGCGATTATGTTTTGCTTTGAATGATTAACGAGCCTACAAAGCATCCTCGGCATGCAGCTTAAAGCCCCAATATCACCGTCGAAACCGTTGCGCCCCCATTATATTATAGAAATTACATCAAACAATTTTTAATATTTTTATCTTAACTTCTTATGACAATATATTAAAACGTTCAAATATTATACCACATTTATAAAAAAAATTATTTATTATTTATCTGATATTTTTATTTATCGACTCTTTAAAAACAGCAGGGAATTTAACAGATATCTGTCAAGCGGTTTTGAATACTGGCTCCATAAAGCATTATCCCCGTTTTCTATAAAATCCGCAATCTGATTAACCTTAGAGTCCATGTTGTCTATATAATGAAGAAGAAAAGCTTCCGTCGTCTTCGGCCTTTTAGGCGAACCGTATTCCATCTCTCCGTGATGCGATATTATGCTATGAATTAAAATAAGTTTTAAATTTTCCGGAAATCCGTTTATTTCGGATATTTTTCTGTCAACTGCAGACGAACCTAATACTATATGACCCAAAAGCCTCCCTTCGTCAGAATATTCCGTTACGTTGTTCTTGATTTTAAGTTCTTCTATTTTACCCGCGTCGTGAAGAAATATAGCCGCCAGAAGAACGTCCTTTATAACGTATTTTTTATAATGCCCGGCAAGGAAAACCCCTATTTCGAGCATGCTTAACGTATGCTCAAGAAGCCCGCCTATATATGCATGATGTATAGATTTTGCCGCCGGAAGCGTTTTCAAAAGTTTTACGTAATGTTCGTCTTCCAAAAATTTATCGACGAGCCGTACAATATATTCATCGGTTAAATTTTCCTTTAACACGGTTTTTAAATCGTTATACATAGATTCTATATCGTTCTTAGAAGACTTAAAAAAAAGGGCGGCATCTTCTGCGGCAATATTTTTCAAATCTATTTTTTCTATTTCCGTAATGCTTAACTGAAGTTCGTTTTGAAACAGCGAACTTTTCGATTTTACTTTTATTATATCGCCTGTTTCAAAAAGCGGCGCAAGCTTATCGACGTTATCCCATATATATCCCTTGATTTCTCCTGCTTTATCGGACAGTTTTAAATAAACGTAAGGTTTTCCGGTTTTACCCATAGCCTGAGATTTACTTTTTACAAGAAAAGCCGAATCTACTTTTTGATTTTCGGTAATTTCCGAAACTAAAATTTTTTCCATTTTGTTTTTTTCCTTATTAACCTACGTTATTATAGTGCCTGAGTTTAAAATTGACTCCCAGATTTTTTGCAAGATTTTCAATAAACGCGATATCGACGTCAGGAAGGTCTATTGCCGTCACTGTTACGTTTTTAATATATTTTTTAGATTCTTTTACGAAATCTATAACCGCGTTATAAGGATTTATTCCCTTTGAAGCAAGTTTAGGATCGCATATAGCGGCGTATATTTCGGAACTCTGTGCATTCAAACTTATGCTTACGGAATCAATAATATTTTCAAGTTCTGCGGCTATATTGCGTTCGTAAACGGCATTTGCAAGTCCGTCGGTATCGAGTCTTATTTTTATATCCGCCGAATCCGTTCTATAGGAGCCTTTTTTAATTGCGGCGGCAGCTTCCTTCAAGGTTTCTATGCGCAAGGTAGGTTCTCCGAGTCCGCAGAATACTACTTCTTTAAAATCGTAATAACGAAAAATAGAGGATAAAACTTCGCTCGCGGAAGGTTCTTTTTTCAGTTTAAGATTGTATCCCTGCACGCAGAAATTGCTTTTGCCGCCTTGATATTTAGGACAGAAAGTGCATCTGTTGGTACATTTATTCGTAAGATTTACGTAAACCGAGTTTCTTATTTTATACGCTACTGCTGGATAAAATCCATCCACGCCTTCAATAGAAAAAAGATTAACGGTATTCTGGACGGTTAAATCGTCCATTGCTTTTAGTTCCGCACGTTTTTGAGCCGCTACGGTTTCCAAAACCAACCGCACGTAAGAAGGTTCGTTTCTTTTCCCCCTGAAAGTTTGAGGGGCAAGAAACGGACTGTCGGTTTCTATAAGGATTTTTTCGGAAGGTATTGTTTTAGATACTTCTCTTAGTCCTTCATTTTTTTTGTATGTTATATTTCCGGAAAAGGAAATAAAAAAGCCCATTTTTATTAATTCATCGGCTAACGCCTTATCGGAAGAGGAAAAACAGTGTATAACTCCGCCGAAAAAACCGTCCTCATTTTTTGCATATTCTTTTAAAATCTCTATTGAATCCTCATATGCGTCTCTTATATGAATTATAACCGGCAAGCCTTTGGACGAGGCAATTTTAAGCTGAAATTTAAAAAGTTCTTTCTGTTTTATTTTAATTTCTTCTATTTTTTCTTTAGAGGCTTCCGGCAGAAAATAATCTAATCCGATTTCTCCTACGGCTATGATTTTATCTTTATTGGCGGAATAATATTTTTCAAACTTTTCCGCTATATCGGCAATATCTCGGTAAGGGCTTTTTGGATGAACGCCGAGAGTGGTAAATATATTGCCGTGAGAATTAATTATTTCTATAGTCTTATCTATTCTTTCGTGCTGAGCCAAAGAACCGATAGAAACCGCATGCGTTACGCCGTTCTCGGACATTCTCGACAAAACGCCGTCAAGATCGTCGTCGAATTCATGCATTTCAAGGTGGCAGTGGGAATCTATCATAGAATTGTAAAAGGTTAAACGATTATTTTTTAATATTTTTATCGGTATTTATTTTTGGGAACATAATTTCTACTTTTTCGGCTATCCGCAATCCGTCTTTAAACAAGTCGGCGCAAACGTCCGCAATACTTTCGGCTCCGGCCGAAAACCCAGGAGCGTCGAAAGGCTGAATATTAAATATATCGTTAATTTTTCGAGAAGTTTCCGGCATAAAAGGATAGATTAAATAAGAAATATAATAAATAGAAACGGAAGCCGTTCTTAGTATAGTCAGAAGTTTTCCTTTTTGTTCATGGTCGTCCGAGTTTAATTTCCACGGCGCAGAATCGTTGATATATTTATTTAATATATTTATAAATTTAAATACGTCTTCCAATATTTTAGCAAAGCCGTATTCGTCGTATCTTTTATCTAAATTTTTTAATATATCCGCGGCCGTCTTTAATATGCCGTCGTCTTCAGACGCAGAATTTCTTCCGGGAACATTGCCTCCCGTATATTTGTTGAGCATTGCGGCGGTTCTCGAAACTAAGTTTCCAAGGTCGTTCGCAAGAGCGGAATTATATCTAAGTATAAAATTATCGGTATTAAAATCTCCGTCCAAACCAAGCGTTATTTCACTCAAAAGATAAAAGCGAAGCGGATCTGACCCGTATGTTTCTATTAAAGATATCGGGTCAACCGCGTTTCCTGCAGATTTAGACATTTTCCTGCCTTCGGTCAGCCACCAGCCATGGGCGGTAACAGACTTCGGCGGTTCTAGCCCAAGAGAGAAAAGCATAATAGGCCAGTAAACTGCATGAAACCTTAATATATCTTTGCCCACGATATGGTTTGCCGATTTAAAAAAAAGCGTAAAATCCGGATTTTTTCCGTTAAGATAATCTTCGCATCCTATTCCGGTCAGGTAATTTAAAAGAGCGTCGAACCAGACGTATATAACGTGCTTTTCATCGCCGGGAACCTGAATCCCCCATTTAAAAGACGTTCTCGAAATGCTTAAATCTTCCAAGCCTTCCTTGACAAAAGATAAAACTTCGTTTCTTCTAAAATCCGGTTTTATAAAATCGGGGTTTTTTTCTATATAATCAAGAAGCTGTTTTTCATATTTTTTTAATTTTAAATAATAGGTTTTTTCTTTTACTTTTGAAGTAGGCCTTCCGCACTGAGGGCATTTTTCGCCTTCTAAAAGCGATTTTTCCGTAAGGAAAGTCTCGCAAGGAGTGCAGTACCATCCTTCATATTCGGAAAGATATATGTCTCCGTTTGCCGCCATTTTTTTAAACGCAATCTGCACGGTTCTTATATGGTCTTCATCGGTCGTCCTGATGAATCTGTCGAAAGATATGCCTATAGCGTTAAAAAGTTCTTTAAATTTTATATGGACGGAATCTGCAAGCTGTTTAGGCGTTATCCCTCTGGAGTCGGCTTCTTTTTCTATTTTTAAACCGTGTTCGTCCGTTCCCGTTAAAAAAAACGTTTTATAGCCGCATAATCTTTTATACCTGGCGACAGTATCGGCTATTATAGTAGAATATGCGTGTCCTACATGCGGTTTATCGTTTACGTAATAAATAGGAGTGGTAACGTAAAAATAATCGTTCTTCATGTTATTATTATTAAATAATTAAAAGCCGCCTCTATCCTTTATATTATTGTTATTTATTTATATTTTTATTATTTAGAATCCGGGGAATTATCGGAACTGTCCGAAGCGGAGATACTTTCGGCATGTTTTTCCAAAGACTGCTTTTCGCCTCCGCCGCATTCGCCTTCCGTAGGCGGGTCGAAAGCGAGACAGCATAGGAGTCTGCCGCAATAACCTACAAATTTGCTTGTATTTTGGCACTGCAGTTTAGTAATTTTAGAAGTTACCGGATTCATTTCGCCTATTACGGAAGCGCAGCAGCAAATTCTTCCGCAAATGCCTATTCCGCCTAATATTTTACATTCGTCGCGGATATTAATCTGGCGCATTTCTATTCTTATGTGAAATTTGGAAGCCAGAATCTTAACTAACTCCCTGAAATCTACCCTTTCCTCGGCGCTGTAATAAAATATAAGTTTATTGTCTGCGGCGGCATACTTCACTTTCAGCAGTTTCATCTCTAATCCGAGTTGTTCCGCATTTTTCTTGCAAAAACAGTAGCCTTCTTTTTCGGTTTTATAGAATATAAATTTATCGCCCGTTTCGAAAGGAAAAAGTTTTCTTATTATAAAGGAGGACGGCATCTGCGTTAAAGAGGCGGCATCTTCCGTAAATACTTTAGTTTCTCCTGTTACGGTTCCTATGCGAATATTTCCATCCGAATCTATTACCACCTTATCTTCGGGTATAAGATTTGGAATTCTGGAAATACACTCTATAGTATCGCCTGTATTAAATATTTTTACTTCTACGGTTCTCATATTTTATTGGTTTAGTTTTATTAATTCAAGCAGATATAAGGTTTGAGAAATACGAGTCTATAGATATCGATTTATTTAAATTATAACTGTTTATTTTTTCTATATGCAAAACCGTAGTTTCTATCATATGCCTTATATCCTCGGGAGAAGCTCCGCTTTCAAGAGCAAATTTTTTTATTTCTCCTGCAATGTCTTCATTATACAATATTTCTTCATCTTTTAACAAACTATAAATATAAATATCTCGAAATATAAATAAAATAAGCTCGAAAATGTATGTTTTGTCCTTATCTTCGTCTTCATCCGCAGCGGCGCCTTTCGCTTCGGCATCTATAACGCCGTTTTTTTTCTTTGCGCCTTTGCTTTTGGAACCCTTTTCCTGAAACGTAAATTTTGACGCAAATTCTGCGGAAATACCATAAATATCTCCTTTTTTTTTAAATTCGGAAAAAAGTTTATCAAATACGCTGTTAATCAAAAAATCTCTTTTTTCTAAATATCCGCCTTCTATAAGCCTTATAAAACCGGAATAGCTTCCTCCTGCAAGTTTTAAAAAAATCTTAAGTTTATCGTCTTTTATATCCGGATATGTTAATTTAACCGCTCCGGATAAAATTTCATCGGCGATAGGAGCGAAACCGAGCAAAATACATCGGGATATAATCGTAGGAGCAAGCACACCGGGGCTTGACGTTATAAGAATAAAAACGGTTTTTTCCTGTGGTTCTTCAAGTATCTTAAGGAGCGCATTAGACGCCGATGGGTTCATAGCCGAAGCGTCGTTTATGATAATAAACCTGTGGGTCGGATAGTGCGGCTTAAGAGCCAAAAAAGACGTGATTTGATGAATTGTTTCTATTTTTATAACATTCCCCGACGACTCTACCGTAAAAATATTTTGATTCATACCGTTTAAAACAGACAGACAGGACGGACATTTACCGCAAAAATTCAAAGACGGAGAAGCCGTTTTAAAATTTTCCGCGTAATCGACGCATAAAACCGAAGCGGCAAAGGACTTCGCCGTAATATTTTTTCCTATATTCTTTTGTCCGTAAAACAAAAGCCCCGACGGCATCCTTTGCGAACCGTAAAGCCCGCTTAAAAAATCTATCTGTTTTTTGTGTCCGATTATTTTGGACAAATTATAGTTTAAAGCCATACCTGTAAATTTAAATTAAAAATTAAATTTTATTAATATATATTGCATATATTAATTATATGCCTTGTTTTAAACGATTTGCGACGGGGACGGAATTGAATTTTGTTCCCGTACTTCATTTTACCACATAATCCGTTAAATTTGCGAATGTGACGGAATAGAAAATAATTCTTTCCAATTTTTCCGAAAGTTATTGTATAATATAGGTTTATATGAAAATAGATCTGTTCGATTACAAATTTGACGCGGAAAAAATAGCAAAATATCCGAAAACAAACAGAGATGAAGCCAACCTTATGGCCGTCGACGTAAAAAATTTTAAAATAACGCATAAAAAATTTTACGAAATAACCGATTTTATCGAAAAAGGCGATGCCGTAGTCGTCAATAATTCAGGCGTAAAAAAAGCCAGGATTTTCGGAAAAAGGGGTTCGGGCGGCAAAGTCGAAATATTTATTACGGAATTCCCGGCCGATATTTCTTTTCCTTTAAAACTTAAATCTCTCGTAAAAGCGCATAAAACTATAAAAGAAAATGAGAAAATAGAAATAGCCGAAAAAATCTATATTACGGCGGAAAAAAATTTCGGCGGCGGGCTTTATCAAATATCTATAGAAACTAAAAGCGATTACGATTATATTTTCGAAAAATGCGCCGCAATTCCTCTGCCGCCTTATATAAAACGGCCGGCGGACGAAAAAGACGATATATATTACCAAACCGTTTACGCAGACGATTCCGCTGGTTTATCGGTAGCAGCGCCTACCGCTGGACTTCATTTTACCGAAAAAATCATAAATTCCATAAAAGAAAAAGGCGGCATTTTTACTAACGTTTCGCTGAATATAGGCCTCGGCACTTTTTTGCCGGTAAGAACGGAAGATATAAGGAAACACGAAATACATAAAGAAACTTATACCGTAACGAAAGAAACTGCGGACATAGTGAACGGAGCGATAAAATCCGGAAACAAAATAATAATTACGGGAACTTCGGCGGTAAGGTCGCTGGAATCGGCTGCGGTCGAAAATAAAGACGGCGCCTGCTTTATAAATCCCGTTAAAAATGAAGAAACGTCTTTATACATATATCCAGGTTATAAATTTAAAGCGACTAAAAATCTGATAACTAATTTTCATCAGCCTAAGTCGTCGCTTTATATTATGATATGCGCGCTTATAGGCATAGACAAAACAAAAGCCGTTTACGAGGAAGCTCTAAGAAAAGATTATTCCCTATTCAGTTACGGAGACGCGATGTATCTTTATAATATATAAATATATAAAAAAATAAAACAAAACAATTAAAACAATGACTTTTAAAATCACCGCTAAAGATACGGCAACCAAGGCAAGAACCGGATT
>JAJYWW010000046.1:0-3394 GCA_021791295.1 bacterium
CAATTTTATATTCTCCATCCCTAATCAGGTTAAAACTTTCAAGCGCGTAGGTGGAAAAAGTCGTGTAACCGCCCAGTAAGCCTATAAATATCGGAGCCCTGAAAGGCGAAGGTATATTAGATTCCTCAAACAGCCCCCATAAAAAACCTACCGTAAATGCGCCCGAAAGATTTACTATCAGGATGCCGGCGGGGAAAACGCCGCCGTAAAACCTATCGCCTATTATTGAGACGGCATAGCGCAATAGCGTTCCGGCTGCGCCTCCCAAAGCTATAAACAGCAGTTTAATCATAAGCGGCAAGTCCACTAATATTTATTTACTTTAATTTTTTTTTAAAAGGCAAAGTTATTAAATCAGCCTTTTATGCGTTTTTTCGTTATCGTCCGAATCTTCGGACGGCGTGGATTCAGCCGTAAATATATAGGCGTCGCGTTCGTCTTCATCATTGCGGACATTATTATTATAATAATAAGTAAAATTGCCTTTTAACTTATTTTTAAAATATTTAAATATAAAATATACCAGATAATAATTTAAAAACGGAATTAAAAAAAGAATTGCTATAAAATCGGTGATAAATCCCGGAATAAAAAACAGTATTCCGGCTATAAAATAAGCGGTAGATTTAATTAAATTTTTATTTAAAATTTTTCCGGCGGAAAAATCGTAAAGCGCATTTTGAAAAGCGATATACTTAATTCTTTTTGTTATTATGTAGCCGGCGATACTAAAAAATATTAAAAACCCAGCCGTTGCGGGATAACCTAATCTTTCGGCTATTTCTATAAATACGTAAATTTCTAAAAATATATCTATGACTATCGCAAAAAAAATTTTCCCGAATAAACCCATTTATTTAATATACAACGATTTTATAGAATAATCAAATTCTTCGTAAGAAATATAAAATAAATAAATATATAAAAAATATTTGATAATTTTAACTTAGTGAATTATTATTCTATATATGAATAATAATTATTCAAGTAGTGAATTAATTTACGAAAAAAGACGCTGTTGTTTTTCCGGAACGGCTTTTGCCGAGAAAACTTCTGTATTTTAAATTAATCCGCTTAAAAACTTATCATAACTCATAATCCTTACGTCTTTCTGAATTTTATCGATACTTTTTTCCTGAACTACAAGATAGGCATGCGGTATAGAAAGCCTGTCCTTAAAATATAAAAGCGAACCTGGTACGTCGCCGTAAGATTTTTTAGTTTCCACGCAAAACCAGGGCTTTTTATCTATGGCGATTAAAAAATCGACCTCCCTTTTTTCTTTATCCCTTATATAATGAAGTTCGGCTTCAAAACCTTCTTTATCGTACAGATAGTGGCAGAATTTAAGAAGATGGGACGCAATCATATTTTCATATTTTGCGCCTTCGTCTTCTATTTCCGACCAGTCCCACAAGTATATTTTAGGTTCTTTCCTTAATGATTTTATTTTGCTATCGTAAAATGGATAAATTCTGAATGAATAATAAAACCTTTCCAGTATATCGAGCCATAAAGAAACCGTTTTATGCGAAATTTCCAAATCTTCCCTCAGTGAATTTATAGAAAGCAAAGACGAAACTTTTGTCGGTAATAAATCCACGAGAACCTGCATAAGAGACAATTCCCTAATATTTTCAATATCTCTTATATCGTTTCTGACAAGCCTGTCTATCCGTTCGTTGTGCCACCTGCGCAAGTTCCTTTCGTTCTGTTTAAAAAGCGGCTCGGGAAAACCGCCGAATTTAAGTAAAATATCTGATGCTTCTTTATATTCTTTAGAATAGGCGTCGAAATTTAAATTTGAGGATACCGAATATAAGGGTTTTACATCTAAAAACTCGGAAAGACTGAATGGGTGCAGCCTGTAATACCTGTATCTTCCAAGAAGCGAATCGCCGCCTTTTCGGTAAACATCAAGCCTTGCGCTTCCGGTTACGAGTATATCGAATTCTTTTTTATGCTTGTCGTATTCGCCTTTAAGATAATTTTTCCAGAATTTATATTTATAGATTTCGTCGTAAACGATTAATTTTACGTCTGGTTTACGAACTGAATTTAAAATGTCTTTACGGTCTTCCCTGTTGTCCCAGTTTAAATACTGATAAGATTTATCGTAATAGTTGTCGGCAATATATAAAGACATGGTAGTTTTGCCGACCTGGCGGGGACCGCCTACGAAAACCATCTTTTCCTTCAGGTCGTTAAGTATATCTTCGGTTATGTATCTTTCTTTTATAGCAACGTCGTTTTTCGCCATAAATATATTATCCTACTTTTTTTGACCTAAGTCAAAATTATACTGGAATATTTTATTGTAAAGTCAAAATTTTATAATTAAATAATATATCATGTTACAAAAATTTAACATAAACGTCATAAAAATTTAACATTGATAATTTATAATAAACATAAATAATTGTATTCGAGAAGGAATATAAAATGAAAAATACGACATATAAATGCGGAATAACCGAAAATAATTATGAGAATACGGACGCAATAAATTTCAAAAAATTATTTTCTCCAAAAATTTGCGCAATTAGCGTTGAATTAGGATTTCGGGACAATTTACGACAGGTTTGAAAAAAATGCGTTTTTTTCTGACAGGATATCCGGGTCGAGTTTAATTTTAATATTTAATATATAGCATAGATAGGCATGAACGGCTGCATATGCTAATTTTTTTTTGAAAGAGGCGAAAGTTAATGAAATTTATTCCCTCCAGAGAACTGAGATTGCGAACCAATAAAGTATTCGAGGATTTAAAAGAAGAAGAAGAAATCATTGTAACGCAGAATGGTTTGCCGATTGCATTAATGATACCTATCAACGAAAGCAGCCTAAACGAAACGCTTAATTCATGGAAATCTATAAAAATAAAAAGTGCCGTAAGAGAATTAAGAGAATCGGCTGTAAATAAGGAAACGAAAATTAGTGATACAAAAAAAATAATTTACCATACTTTTATAAGAAAATACATAAAAACAGCGATAAATTGACGCTCGTATTAAATACCGACGTATTTATCGAAGGAGTTCTTGATTCGGAAAGTTGTTGCGGACGGCTTATAAACTATCTAATAGACGAAAGATTCAATATTGCGATGGACGATAGAATTTATTTGGAATATTCAGCGAAATTAAACGATAAAAAATTGGGATTAGAAAAAAAGAGCGTCGATTATTTACTAAAGTTTTTAAGAGAAAACGGCAAATTAATGACTGCCGAGAAATTAAAAACTAAAGGGAATAATTTAGAGGATATTCATTGAGCGCACTACGGAAATTATCTCGTTAATAATACGACTAACTACACAGGTTTAAACGTCCCGTACGTACCTGAGAATACACGTTTAACGCAGGAGCTTATTATATGTAGAGTTGCCGTAAAA
>JAJYWW010000046.1:3404-7495 GCA_021791295.1 bacterium
AGGATATTCATTGAGACCGTTTAAAATTTCGTGTCAGTCTGGTATAATCTAACCTTATACAAGGAGACTGACAGATGAAGCAAAGAACCGAATCTATTTTCCAAGAACTTAAGAAAAATTCTGCAAATTAATTTATCGTAAAAATTATACGTGAGGATTATAAAATAAATTTAAATTAACCCAGGCGGGTCAAATGTATTCGGTCATATGGGTCAGTTTTATTCCGCTATTCACAAGGACGCTCTTTCAGACAAAGCTAACAGAAGAAACGGCTCTTCCTTCCCGCAGATGATAAAAAAGCACCAGACAATGTTATCAGGCGAGTTTGAACGCCTTATTTAGCGTATCAGAGGGCATTTTATTGTTTAAAATAACAAAAAGTTGACAACTTTTACTGCGGCGATGAATATTTTTAATTTACAAACAAAAAATATGATATTATTTTTAATAATTAACCAATAAAAAATCAGACTGACACGAAATATCTAACGTTCCCTGAGAAAAAAGCGCACTACGGAAATTATCTCGTTAATAATACGACTAACTACACAGGTTTAAACGTCCCGTACGTACCTGAGAATACACGTTTAACGCAGGAGCTTATTATATGTAGAGTTGCCGTAAAATATATAAATGTAAAAATAACGATTTAAAGGAGGTTAAAAATGGACAGAAGGGACTTCGTAAAAATTACCGGATTAAGTCTTTTATCGGGGTTATTTTTAAACGGCTTTAACCTTAATAAAGCCGATGCCGATAATGCTTCAAATGCTGCCTTAAATAAATATAAAAAACCTGAACATATCGTATTAATAATGCAGGAAAATAGAAGTTTCGACCACTATTTCGGAATGATGGATAATACGATAAACGGACAGCCTGAAAGAATTAAAGAACTTGGAATAACCGACGGAATGGATGGAAGCGTAAAACCTTACGATTTAGGTTTTAGTTACGTAACGCCGAATCATGTCGATCCTAATCATACTTGGGAAGCGCTCCATACTATATATAATAACGGCAAAATGGATGGATATTTCCTAAACGGCATTAATCAGCCCGTCAACGATTACAGAGTTATTATGGGCTATTACGACACAAAAAAAGCCCTTTCGCCTTATTATTACTATGCTACGAATTATACGCTATGCCAGAACTATTTTCATTCTATTATGGGTCCTACCCAGACTAACAGGCTTTATCAGATAGCAGGACAGTCAAACGGCCACATAACCGATGCTCCGCCGAAAAAACCATACGAGTTTCCGACGATTTTTAACAGACTCGAAAAAGCTAAGATTTCTTGGAAAATATACGTGCAGGGCTGGCCTAATCCGCATAAATACATTCATCATTGGGTGCCTGTGATATGGTTTGAAAGTTTCAAAAGAGATAAAAACTTATGGAATAAAATAAGACCCGCCGAGGAATATTTTGAGGATATTAAAAAGGGGACGCTTCCTAAGTTTAGCTGGCTCGTGCCGGATTTTGCGCATTCCGAGCATCCGCCGGCAAACGTTAAAACCGGAATGTTATATACGGTAAAAAGAATTGAAGCTTTAAGAAAAAGCCCCTTATTTTCAAAATCGGTTATATTTTTAAACTGGGACGAATGCGGCGGTTTTTACGACCATGTTGTACCGCCCGTAGTCGATTATTACGGTCTCGGAATGAGAGTAGGCTGTATAATTATTTCGCCGTTCGTCAAAAAAGGTTACGTTTCAAATATAAGGCACGAACACGCCTCCGTTCTTAAATACGTCGAAAACCTCTGGGGGATAGACCCTTTAACGGACAGGGACAGATATGCGAACGGATTCGAGGATACGTTTAATAACGCGTTTGTTGCAAAATCGTAACATAAATTTAACGCAATTGTAATATTTAATATGTTAAGATTTTAATAATACTGCAAGCAAGATTCTTCACCTCTATTTGGCTTTCGGGGGTTAATATAAAATTAACCCCCGAAAGTTTTACCGAATAATTAAAATCAATATTATGTTTCGGTATCTTCAAAATTTTAACAAAAACATTGTTAAGAACTGCTAAAATTATCTAAAAAATTACCGGTTTACAAGAATTTAGTTTTAAGAGCGGTTATTTACAGTTTAATTTTTTCGGGGATTTTTACGGCGGTTCTGTTCCATAGCTAGGGAGCTAAAAATTAAAACTATAGCCGAATACGTAGAATCTGCCGAAATTATGGAAGCCGTAAAGGAGCTGGGAGTAGATTATGCGCAGGGATTTTATATAGGGCGTCCTTCGGGCGATTTACCGAATCTTAATGTTACGAAAATTTAACATAAACGTCATAAAACCGTAATATTCATTTGATAGAATTAATAAATATGGACGTATAAATAAGGAGGCGGCATAAATGGAAAATCCCGCATTTTTTGATAATTTAGTGAAAAGCGCAAGCCAGAACGCTGTTTTGATGAGGTCAAAATTTCTCAATATTATCAAAAGGCAGATAAAATTCAGTCCGTCTAAACGCTGCGTTATGAACGTCAAATGCGGGTGCGACGAAAATAATTTCGACGTTCTTGTTACGGAAGAAGATATAGGAAGGGTTTACGACAGGTTTGCCAAAAAATGTCCTGCTTGCGGCGAAAATATCAAAATCAATTTTAAATTTAAAGGTTAAAAGCGGCAAAATATAAATTAATACGGCAAAAATTAATAAAACCTTAATTTTAAAGGGGGATTAATTTATGGAAACGGCTAAGGATTTAAGGAACGAACTGCTAAATAAGGTTGACGAGGTTGACCTTGTAAAGCATCATTTCAGGACTATGTTTACGGCGGGAATGGGTTTTTTTACCGATGCCTACGACCTTTTCATAATCGGGGTCGTTATTGCATTACTCACGCCTATATGGCATCTTACGACTTCGGAAATCGCGCTTCTTGGGGGCTCGTCGTTGATTGCGGCGGCGTTTGGAGCATATATTTTTGGAAGGGTTTCGGATATTTTCGGCAGAAAAGCGATTTACGGCTTGGAAGTTTTAATCTTAACGATAGGCGCGATAGGTTCGGCGTTTTCGCAGGATATTACCCAGCTTATAATATGGAGGATTGTTTTAGGTATTGGCATAGGAGGCGATTATCCTATAAGCGCGATAATAATGAGCGAATATTCGAACAGAAAAGACAGAGGAAAATTAGTTTCTATGGTTTTTTCGCTTCAAGGCATAGGGCTTATCGTCGGTCCGATGGCGGCTATTCTTATTTTAATGCTGGGAGTTCCGCACGATATAGCGTGGAGAATACTGCTCGGATTAGGCGCCATACCTGCCGCAAGCGTAATATATTTAAGAAGAAAGATTAAAGAAACGCCTTATTACAGCCTTGGAGTAAAAGGCGACGTTTCCAATACCGTGGCCGCGGTTAACGACCTAACCGGAACAAAGATTAAAATAGACGGCAATACGACATCTAATTCAGCGGATGTCAATGGAAACGGCGGCGGCGTTAAATTAAAAACAAAATGGCATGATATGTTTAAATATCCGAATAATTTAAGGCTTCTTGGAACGGCTGGGTCATGGTTTTTATTAGACTGGGCTTTTTACGGAAATTCAATAAGCTGGCCGCTCGTTATGAAGTCTGTCATGCCACACGGGACATTTATCCAGAGCCTTGCCCTCTCCACAATCGTTTTCATAGTTTTCGCCGCTCCTTTTTACTGGATAGCGGCATTCAGCATGGATAAGCTCGGCAGGAAATTTATTCAGATTCTGGGTTTTCTTGGGATGGCGGTATGCTATCTTATAATTTCCCTCACAAGTTTCGGCGGATATGAACTTATTCCGGCGATGTTCATTCTCGTATTCGGCTTAAGCTACGTCTTTGTGGAATTTGGACCTAATACTACTACTTTTGTTTATCCGTCCGAGGTTTTTCCGACTCCTATAAGGGGGTTCGGAGACGGTATATCGGCAGGAACCGGAAAGGTGGGTGCATTTTTAGGAACCTTATTATTTCCTTTCCTTATGGTTACCATCAAAGTTCAGGGAACTTTTATGGTTCTTGTAGTAATTTCGTTCCTTGGGGCGATTCTTACGGCTTTTGCCCTTCCTGAGACT
>JAJYWW010000153.1 GCA_021791295.1 bacterium
TTTTGCTTACAACGTCGGTCCTACTTTAGCTTATCGGACATTAAGTTTTACGAAAACCGAAAACGGAAAAGTCAAATTTAAACTTAACGCAAATGAAAGCACCAACCGTCTGTTTTCCGATTTTTATTACGGATATTATAAAAGAGTTAAGAAATATTTTGCGATTTATAATAAAGATATTTTTAAAAAATAAAAAAATAAATATAAAAGATTTAATTTATAAAAGATTTGTTAAATAAATTGAGAGCCGTTATTTTTTACGTATTTCACCGATTTAACGAAAGATGCCGTTAAAATAAATAAAATTATAAAAATAACCAAAAAGAATCCTACTCCTAGATTATGGAGATTGTGAACTTTTATCGGTGTTATAAAACCCCATTGTATAAGCTTCGGAAAAGTTAATTCCATTATCGCCGCAAGAACGAATGCCAATCCGCCCCAAAAAAGAGTCATGCCGGATGTTCTTCTCGCGATGTACTGAATGCCTTTTTTGGAGATTTTAAGTTTTTCCATAAACCTTCCCGCAAACATGCCTATTATTATCTGCGTCGCCATAGTTCCGAGGCCGAACAGAAGTCCAGGCAGAAAACCGGTATATCCGTTCGGCATTTTAGGAGCCAGGACGGTATAAACTATTATCGCAAATGCGCCCGTTCCCCATCCGGCGATAAATCCATGTAAAAGAACCATATATATAGGGATGGGTCTCGATTTCTCATCGGAGATATCGGAATGTTCTTCTTTTAACGTTTTAATTTTCAAAAACCGGATAAATATTTTTTCCAATTTTTCGAATAGCTCGAAATTTTCGCCGAGTCCTATTACGTAAGCGCCTGCAAACGACATAACTATTCCTACGAATATATATACGACCGGAATTACGTCCGGCTTTGTTAAAAATTTTCCGAGAGCGAAAAATGCAAGTTCGGATGCGACTGCCCTCTGGAACGTGAAGGCAAGCGAAAAAAGAAGTCCGGTTTTGAATCCGCCTTTAGTGCTGTAACTGCCTATAGAATAACTAAAAGTAATAGGCCATGTATGCTCGTCGGGGGTAAATCCGTGTATTATGCCGAGAAGAAAAGCGGTAAGCAAAATAGAGAATAAGGACGTAAAATTTTGCGGATTATAAAGATTTATCATAATAAATATTTTATATTTTTATGTTATTTTTGTAAAGATACGACTTGATTTTGCGTATCAGTTTTAAATCGTTTGAGGTTAAACGAAATTTTAAATTTATTTTTAAGTTATTAAAGTTATTATATAAGTATAAGTTGCAAAAATTTATAGTAATTTGCGGGACGTTATTTTATCTGATATAATCATTCCGAGCAATACTTAAATTAATAAAACGTTAAATTAAAAAATAGTTAAATAATATAGATAAAATAAAAAGTTAAAATGATAAATATATACGGTAAAAAAGTTAAAATCGTTGCTACGTTAGGGCCTGCCAGCGACGGAAAAAATATGATAGAAAAGCTTATAAAAAACGGAGCGGACGTAATAAGATTGAATTTTTCCCATGGAGACGAAAATTATTTTGCCGAGGCGATTAAAAAAATAAGGTCGGTATCCGAAAATACGGCAATTTTAATCGATTTGCCGGGGCCGAAAATTAGAACCGGAAAATTAAAAAAAGAAGCAGTTAATCTGAAAAAAGGCGGTACTATAATTTTAACGAATAAATATACGGTTTCCGACGAACGAAAAATTTATATAAATTATCCTTATCTCTGCGACGATATAAAGCCTAAAAATTTGGTGTATATAGACGACGGCAAAATAAAGCTGAAAATAGTAAAAAAGTTAAATCTTAACGAACTTGAAGCCGAAATCCTGACAAAAGGCGTTTTAAAGGCTGAAAAGGGAATAAATTTTCCCGATTCAAAACTTAGCATTCCGTCCGTTACGGAAAACGATAAAAAATTTTTAAAATTCGGAGCCGAACACGGAGCAGATATGTTTGCGGTCTCTTTCGTAAGAAGTTCCGAAGATATAACGTCGGTAAAAAAACTGCTACAAGCCGAATATCCGTCAAAGAAATTTTTAATCGTAGCCAAGATAGAAAAAATAGAAGCCGTTAAAAATATCGAGAAAATAGCCGCCGCCGCCGATGCTTTAATGGTTGCAAGGGGAGACCTTGGAGTAGAAGCACCCATAGAAAATATACCCATAGAACAAAAGAGAATTATATGCGTCGCCAATCTCTATAAAAAACCGGTTATAACGGCAACGCAGATGCTTTTGTCCATGGTTGAAAACGAGACGCCTACGAGAGCCGAGGTTACCGATATTTCCAATGCTATTTTTGACGGAACGGACGCCGTAATGCTTTCCGAAGAAACGGCTATAGGAAAATATCCGGACGAAGCCGTCGCTTATATGTCTAAGATTATAAATGCTACCGAAAAAAGTTCTATGTTTTCGGGAGGCGGTTATAAATCGCATCAGGCTTACAGGATGCATGGCGGCGGCAGAGGCATTGGATATTTAGAACGCCGCAGTATAGAAGAGTATGGCGATAAGGTTAAAATTAAAAAAAACGCCGACGATATTTCCGATATAATCGCCGAAACGGCATCGACGGCATCCGAGTTATTAAATAATTGCATTATAGCGGCAATAACCAGGTCGGGTTACACCGCCAATTTAATATCGTCATTTAAACCTCCGGTACCCGTCGTGGCAATAGTGCCGGATGATTACGCAAAAAGAAGGCTGTCTTTAAACTACGGCGTGTCCTGCATAACTATGAAAAATATAACCGATAAAAATATAGATTTGCAGGACGTAATAGATTTAATTAAATATGAAATTAAAAAATCGGGACATAAAAGCCCCGATTATGCCGTAATCACCGGCGGCGTTCCAATAGGCGAGCCGGGTTCCACCGATTTCGTCAAAATAATTAAACTGTGTGCGGATTAACAGGCGGAGTATAACTGAATAACGGCAGTTATTATAATGATAGTTACCGCTTGAATTAAAATTTTTATAATGTTATATTATTAATACATTAATAATCATTCTGTTAAAGTTTTGTTTCATTTTTAAGGAGAGATGGCCGAGTAGGTCGAAGGCGTTCGCCTGCTAAGCGAATGTATGTCCTAAAAGATGTACCGAGGGTTCGAATCCCTCTCTCTCCGCCATTTAACAATGATATTTCCAAAGACGTTTTATTAATTCTATAAAGTTCACGGGATTCGAACCCTCGGAGCGCGAAGCGCGTAAGAGGGTTTGTAAGTATTTAAACTTTTCGAAGAAAAGTTCATCCCTCTCTCTCCGCCATTTAATAACGCTATTTCTTAAACTCTTCCGTTATTCTTTCTTTCAAACCCGAATTTCTTATTTCTTCTTTAGAATTCATCGCTATGCCGAAAGCTTTATACGTTCCAAAAATAACTACGTTTTTCTTTCCTCTCGTAATTGCGGTATATAATAGATTTTTTTTCAGCATCATAAAGTGCGACTGATGAAACAGCACTATAACGTTATTAAATTCGCTGCCTTGAGCTTTATGTATAGAAAGTGCGTATGCCGGCATTATATTTTCGTAAACGTCTAAAAAATCGTATTTTACTATTCTGTTTTTATCGTTATCTTCAACTGTATAATTTATATCGCCTAAAATTCCATTTTTTCCCGCAAAATAATCGGAAAAATCGACAGAAACGGTTTTTTCCTCATGGTCTATATTTATAATATAGCCGGTATCTCCATTAAACACTTCAAGGTCGTAATTGTTCTTTTTTTGTATGACTTTATCGTATAATTTAAATTGAATTCCGTTGCATATGAAAGAACCGCTTTGACTAAGATTATTATTTATATTGTCGTTCACGTTAGGATTGCCGCTTTTTTTATTTTCGTTTCCCGCGTCCGCATTTGAATTAGGCGGCGGTATCGACCCCGACCCCGCTGCCGATGTCTCTAACGGATTAGGATTAAACGTTTCCTGAATAATCTTGTTTAAATTGTTATACCCCAGTATTCCTTTTCTCATAGGGGTTAAAACCTGAATGTCGTCGAAATCGAAAGATTTTATTTTATTCTTTGCCGACAGCCTTTTGTATGCAATTTTTTTTATAAATTCTTCAAAGTCTTTTAATAATTCGTCTTTGCCGGATTGAGCGGTATCGTATTCCTTTCTGTACTTTATAATAAATTCTTTTCTCCCGTCCTCTTTTCTCGCCGTTATAAATTTTTTGTTATTGAGCAGATTATGCGCATTCAAGTTTATCAAGCCGCCTTCGTTCTGTCTGAAAACTTTGTTTAAAAACGTTACTGGAAAAAATTTTTCGGTTTTAATTATATCCCTTAATACGTCGCCAGGGCTTACGGAAGGTATCTGGTTAACGTCCCCGACTAAAACAAGTACTGCATCGTCTTTTACGGCTTTTAAAAGTTTGTAAAAAATCATTATATCTACCATGCTCATTTCATCTATTACTATTAAATCGTGCGGCAGTTTATTCGTTTCGTTGTATAAAAATATTGACTCGTTCGTATTTCTGTCGAATTGAGCTTTAAGAAGTCTGTGTATTGTGGAAATAGTTATATTTTCCCTGTTTAAATTACCGGATTCTATTATATCCGAAAGTCTTTGCGCCGCTTTTCCGGACAACGAAGTTAGAGCAATCTTTTTATCTCCGTACAAACCTGCTATCGTTTTTATAACCGTAGATTTTCCGGTACCGGGTCCGCCGGATATTACGGAAATTTTATAATTTAATGCATTCTGCACGGCGTTTTTCTGCTCGCCGGTCAAAGAGAGGGAATCTTTTTCGGAAAGTTTATATGCTATTTCTTTGTTAAATTTTACCTCGCTCGAGGAGCCGGATATTCTTTTAAGTTCTTTAGCAACGCCTATTTCGCTGTAATAATAAACCGGCAGATATATTTTTGCTTTATTAATATTGTAATTATATTGCTTATATTGTTTATTATATTGCGGATTATGATTATAATCGCCGCCGCTGTTAACGCCGCTATTATTTTTTTTATTATTGTCGTCTTCAGGCGATAAGTCGATAATTAATTTTTTTTCTTTAACCAAATCGTCAATATAAGCTTTGAGTAATTCGTCGTCAAGAGAGATATCGGGGTTATCCGCATCCGTCTTATCCGTATCGGCGCCGTTAAGATTATCGGGTTTATCCGAATTAATGCCGTCATTTTCTATTATTATCTCATTTATTCCTTTTTTAATATCTTTATAATAAACGAAACAGTTTCCCGACTGTTCGCATAATTGTCCTATAACATATTTTACCGCTTCTTTTATTCTGTTGGGGTCGTCTTTTTTGATGCCTAATTTTTCCGCCATAATATCGGCTTTTTTAAAACCTATGCCTTTTATTTCGGTAAATAAATAAGGATTTTCTTTTGCTACGGCAATAGATTTTTCCTGAAACTGATTATAAATAGACTTAATTTGATAATCGCTGAACTGGTATGGTTTAAAAAACATTATGGCTTTTCTTAATCCGTAACTTTCTTTCAAGCCTTCTATGATAGTTGAAAGTTTTACTCTGCCTATTCCTCCTACCTCCCTTAATCTTTCAGGGTCGTTGTCTATTATTTCTAATGTTTTTTCCTTAAATTTTTCATAAATTTGATTTGCCAAAACCTTGCCTATGCCTTTAAATATATTTGATGAAAGATAATCTATGACGGCTGTTTTGCTGTTTGAGAGCGATATTTCGTATTCGCTGAAGCTAAACTGGTATCCGTATTTTTTATGATGGATAAATTCGCCTTTAAGCTTGATTTTTGAATCGGGTATAGGTTTATCGAATATACTTCCGGAAGCTGTTATAAATCTTCCGGATGAAAAAATATTTAATATAGTAAAACCGTTTTCCTGATTTTGAAATATAATTTTTTTTATTATGCCGTTTATAACGGTTGTATTAGCGGTATTATAATTATTAGAATTATTTTTGCCGTTGCCGGAAATGCCGCCGGTATTATTTTTGCCATTGTCCGAGCCGCCGGAATCGATATGTTTTTTATCCGTCGTAACCGAATCAGTCATAAGCGTAATATCGTAATATAAATTATTAAATTCAAATTGCTTTATAAGGGCAGTATTATAAGGTATTAAGGTATTAAAAAATCAGAATAAAAATAATCTGATATACAGTCCAAGCAGAGTTACAAAAAGCACCGGCAGAGTAATAATAAAACCTACCTTCATATAATAGCCCCATGTAATTTTAATTCCTTTTCTTTCCAATACGTTTAGCCACAAAAGCGTCGCTAACGAACCTATCGGCGTCAGCTTGGGACCTAAATCGCATCCTATTACGTTAGCATATACCGAAGGCTTAAGCATTACGGCCTTTAAATTAGCCGAATGAATAGCAAGCGAATTTATCATTACCGTCGGCATATTGTTCATAACAGACGATATAAAAGCCGCGAGATATCCGGTATAAAGCGTAATGGCGAATCCGCCGAAGCCCGCGATATACGCGATAGATTTACCCAAAAGAAAAGTAAGCCCTGCGTTTTTAAGCCCAAAAACCACTAAATACATTCCGAGAGAAAATACGACTATATTCCACGGAGCGTTTTTGAATACGGTTTTTAAATTAACGGCAGGACTTTTAAATCCGAGCAGGACGAACAAAAGAGCAAACGTTATCGCAAAAGCAGAAACCGGAAGATTTAAAAATTCGCTTAAAAAATATCCGCCAAGAAGGAGACCTAAAATCAAAAAAGAAAATTTAAACATCGAAGGGTCTTTAATAGCTTCTCTTGGGTTTTTCAGCAGATTGACGTCGTAACTTTTGGGAATATCTTTTCTAAAATATAAAAACAAAACAATTACCGATATTGCAATCGAAAATATATCGGGCAGATACATATCTATAAAATATGTGAAAAAACCTAAATTAAAATAGTCCGCCGAAACGATATTTACCAAATTTGAAATCTTAAAAGGAATACTTGCCGCATCAGCAATAAATCCTCCCGCCATGATAAACGGAAGCATATTTTTTCTATCGAATTTAAGAGCCTTCATCTTTTCGTAAATTATGGGGGTTATAATCAGAGCCGCTCCGTCGTTTGCGAAAAGAGCCGAAACTAAAGCCCCAAGCAGAATAACGTAAACAAACATTTTTCTTCCGCTGCCGCCCGCAAGCCTTGCAATATGAAGCGCCGCCCATTCAAAAAACCCTATTTCGTCCAAAATTATCGAAATTATAATTATGGCGACGAAAGTAAAAGTCGCGTCCCATACTATATCGAATACTTTTATTACGTCTTTTAAAACTATTACGTTAAAAATAAGCGCCAGCAGCGCACCTATTACTG
>JAJYWW010000044.1 GCA_021791295.1 bacterium
TACGATAATAATAATTTCGGCGAATATTTCAGGACTAACGATAATTTATTAAAATACAATCAGGAACTTTACGAAAAATCTCTTGAATTCTTATGTTATCATATATTAAAAAATAAAGACAGCGTATTAAGGGCTTTAGAAATATGGCATAAACTACTGTCAGATGGCAAATCCGAAGAAAATAATTTTAAAGAGATTGAAAGTAGCAAATTTGGAATTAAGGAATTAATTCAATGGATTTCACTTGCGTATCCAGTAGTTACTTCTACTTTATCATCTGTTAATAATATTTTTAAAATTTCAATAGAACATTTAAAGGATAATAAACCTTTTTATCTATCGCTTAGCGATGAGAGCGGTATGGCGCCTTTACATACTATTTTTCCTTTACTTTATAAATCTGAAAAAACTATAGTCGTAGGAGATCCAAAACAATTAGATCCTATAGTGTCGGTTTCGGGAAATCAGGAAGATTACTATAAAAAAAATTATTTTATGAATGACAGTTTTTTATTTAATAAATATTCTCCAACCAAAGTGTCGGCATATCATAGAGCTGCTTTTTGCAAAACAGGAAGTTTTAACGATATCGGGAATGGCATAATATTAAACGAGCATAGGCGTTGTGCTAAAGTAATAGCAGATACGTTTAAAAATATTGCGGAATATGAAGGGATAGATATTAAGACCGGAGATTTATCTAAGACTGAAGATTTTTACCCTATATTTAAGTCTCTGGGCGGAAAACATCTAATTCTTTACGATATCTATGGAAAAGAAGGTAAAATACCAAATACCAACATAGAAGAAATAAATTTAATAGGTGAAATACTAATTAAACTCAAATATAGCGGTCTAGTATTAAATAAATTCGGTAATATCGGAATTATAACTCCTTACTCTAACCAAGAAAAACTATTAATAGCGCGATTTGGTAAAGAATTACATCATACTAACGATAAAGCATGCATCGGAACGGTTCATAAATTTCAAGGAACGGAATTTGAGATTATAATTTTTAGCCCTGTTATATTTTCTAAAAACCATTCTTCAAATTTTATCAATTCCAAGCCGAATCTTTTAAATGTAGCAATTTCAAGAGCTAAAAAACTATTTATCGTGGTTGGGAGTTATAATAAATTAAAAGAATCTGGTGGATATCTAGGAAAACTTATTTATGAAATTGAAAACAATGGCGTTATTAAAAAAATTAAAATTATAGCCTTGGATAATGAAAAGTTTAAAACATTTAATATAAAAGAACACCTTAAATCCAATGGTTTTAAATGGTGTAAAGATAATAAATATTGGTATTGGTCTATAAATGACGATAAAAATTGTGGCGGATTTGAAAAATATAAAGAAATTAAATATCTAATGGATAATAACGGATACGGGTATAAGGTAGAGTTTTAACTTAAATTTTTAGGGGATAATCATGGAAGAAAAGATTGAAATCGCCGGTAAATCGGCAATTATTTCCAGCATAATTGGAGAGGTAGTAAAATCTAATTTAAATCTTAAAAATATATTAATTATAAGGCTTATAATTCTTGTAATTGCCGGATTCATTTTTTCTGGTTCTACGCGCCTTGTATTTCCTTTATTATTTATAGCGGCGATACTTATATTATCGATGCCGATAGGAGCGGTAATCGTCGAAATAAAAATAAGTCAAATTATTTCTAAGATTAAAAACAAGCTCGATTCTCATTTGAGTAAAATAAAAATATCCTAAGAGGGGGTTTATGATATGAGAATGTTAATTGCTATAATATTAGCGGTTCCTTTTTTTATTTTTGCGATAATATTCTTTTTTTCAGGCAATTTTCCTTTAGCAATTTTATTTATCTTTTTTGATGTTATTTTTCTTATAGCGATGAAAAAATTAATAAATAAACACCGATAAGCGGCTTATCTTATATCTTCCTCATACTTACGGCTATGATAACTATCCCTATAATCTCCCAGTCCTTAGCCTTTATATCCTGAAACTCCGGATTATCGGCTTTCAGGATATCCTTTTCTTTATCGTATCTTCTTACGATTATTTTATGCTGTTCGTTCTTTTTTCTCGCTACTACCACTCTGCCGTCGGCATCTATCGTCGTAGCGCCGGCTTTATATTCCTTCACTACGATAAAATCGCCGTTTTTTACCGCCGGAAACATAGCGTCGTCTTTAGCTCTCAGCGCGTATAAATCCATTCCTACGTAAACCCTGCCCATTTTATCGACGAGCTCGTTCGTATTAATAAAAAGCGCATCTGTCTTCTTCCCGCCGGGTTCGTTAAAAACTTCTATTCTGCGGAGGTTAGCTTGCGCAGTTATTGAATCTGTCGAATTATATAATTCTTCTTCACTTATGCCGATATATTTAGTAAATCTTTTTACAAAATTAGAACTTGGCGCCTGCTGAAAAGACTCTATAAGACTTATATATGTCTGGCTTGCCTTCATCCCTTCAGAAAGCTCCTTTTGCGTATAGCCCCTTGCTTCACGGTAATGCTTCATCGCTTTTATAAGCTTAATCTGATACGGAGTTAATTCTTTGTTTTGCTTGTGTGTTTTCATTATTTTTTTATTTTTTCCTCCTTTTATATCTTAAGTGATAAGCGGCTAATCAGTGTTATATCTTTTTTGCCATATAGGTGATAAGCGGCTTATCGGTTCCCTAATCCCCTGTCCTTATCTATCTCCTTAATAGCCTTCTCTATTTCCGTCCTGGTCTCGTCGGGGAAGAGCTTATTCTTATGAAACATAATCCAGTTCGTATCCTTCTTATCGTCCTTTATCTGTTTAACGGCGGCGCCGAGGCCGGATTCTTGGTAAATAGATTTATAACGGGAAAACATGTACTCGGTCGAAATATATTCGCCCGCCTGTTCTTCGAAATAAAATCTCATACTAACTTTATCGATATTATATTTAGGTTTTAAATGTTCATCGATGAATACGTCTTTTAATTTGTCGTCCATTTCGACGAGCCTCTTCATAAACAATTTACTGTTAAAGTTAATATCCGCCTTAGAAGACTCTTCTATAATTTTTTTAAACCCGTATTCTTTTGATATTGCGTATAAATCGTAATAATCCCTTATTTTTTCTCTGGTTCTCAATGCGTCCGCTTTCATTGCTATCAAGGTATTAATATCAGAAATATTTATATTTCCGAATAATTCGCTTTTGTTTTCTTTCAGCAGGCGGCCGAATTTAGGATATGAACAGAATGTCGTTTTCACGTTATTTATATAGAAATCCGTCTGTTCTTCTTCGTCTAATGAATTTGAAACCTTGTATCCCTTTGCGATAAATTTGTCTATCAATTTATTAACGCTTTGTTTGTCGAGAGTAAAGGAAGATGAAAAAGAAAAAAAATCTATATCTTCGGACAATCTGTGTTTAAGGTAGTAAGAAAGCGCGGAGCCTCCGCAGAAAGCGAAATTATTAATTTCTTTATGCTGCGAAAATTCTTTAAGAAGTTTTTCCGTTTCCGGAAGCCACATATTTTATGTCCTTTTTCTAATTTTATAAATTGCGGGCAGAATAATATCTAAAAGCTTAACAAGCCCTGGGCTTCTGTCTAAATTATTTTTCATATATTTCTCTTGTTCGTGTTTGGGTAGGGCATTAAAAACGGAAGGTACGCCTTCGCCTTTTAATAAGGGTTTTACCTTATTTTTATAGATATCCATAAAATAGTCCGGATCCATAAGATTAAAAAGAGCAAATATTTCTTCTACCGTACCGTATTTCAAAATCAGTTCGATAAGGATTTCCCCCGGCAAAACAGCTCTGTTTTTGTCGTAACTCCAAAAGTGAGCCCTATTTATCGTCTCTGGTAAATCGATAAGCCTGTATAAATTTGTTTCCATATTTTTATTTCAATTTCTAATATATTGTTTTAATTAATATTATAACAGCAATATTTTCAAAAATACAACTTTTAATAAAACCGATAAGCCGCTTATCACCTATATGGCAAAAAAGATATAACACTGATTAGCCGCTTATCGGTTTTTGCATAAATTAGAATATATCTTAATGTATTTTTCTTTTTTATAGAATAAAAGGTTAAGGGAAAAGGTGAACCTTTTTTGCCTGTTTTTTATGTCTTAATTTTTATAATTTATCCGCTTCCGCAAATCCAATATCGGCAATACTTTGCGGGGGTATATCCCGCAAACGCAGTAAAACGCTTAAGTTGCAGGCTGGCAAAATAAAAATTATAATTAAATTATAAAAAATATTCAAAAATATATAAATTATCTAACTTTAAGCAGTATTGAGCAGTATTGAACATGCTGAAAAAATGCCTGAAAAACGGCGAAAAGGAAAACCTTTTTTACGATGCGAATAAAAAAAGCTTGACTTATTTTTTTATTGTTATAGAATAAAATTAATATTAATCTTATTTAGTTTTCATTTTTAAAAATATATGGGGTTTAGATGACAAACCAAACCGCAAGGGTTGACGAAATCGAAATCAAGGAAAACATCAGACAGGAATTCGGCGAAAAAGACCTTAAAGAAATGGCCGACTCCGTTAAGCTTTATGGAATTATCGTCCCTTTAGTGGTACGTAAAACAGGGAATAAACTCGTTCTCGTTGATGGCGAACGCAGGTTAAGGTCTGCTAAGATGATAGGACTTAGCGAAGTTCCTATAACGTTTGCTGCCGGCAAAATGAAAGACGACGAGATGAAACAGCTTATTACGGCAATTCACAGGAAAAACTTATCCTCTTTAGAACTCGCAAGATATTACAAAAAGCTTGCCGAAAATATGACGCAGGCGGATATTGCCAAGATAGTCTGTAAAACTCAGGCACATGTATCGCAGATTTTAAAACTAAACAATATTTCGAAGTGTCAAAAAGAAAAAATCAAGAAGGGTGAAAGCTACGCTAAAGTGCTTGCAAAACACTCGCCTAACTATCCAGAAAAAGCGCCCGAAAAGGATGACGCAGGTATAACCCTGATAAGCGGCTCGCCTTCCGAAAACGAATCGCCAGCGGAGGATATATCCGCCGAGCAGGCAGAAGTAAAAAAGACAAATTCGGAAACCCCTAATATTAAAACTTCGCCTATAGCAGCCGTTACCTCTCAAGAAGATAACGAAGAGTTGATAAGTTTTGAGATTTCCGCCGCATCTCCCGATCGCATTGCACAGGAACTTAAAGCAAAACTAGAGGAAATAGAATTTGACGGAGCGGTGCACATTAGCCTTAAAGTCTCCGAACTTAAAGATGAAGATATAGAACGGGCATTAACGGACGACGGCGTTTACGGCTTCTTTGACGATACAGGCAATTTTACGGAGCTCACATGATACTTAATACCTTAAGATACGCAAAAAGGCCGAAAAGAAACGAGCCGAAATACGGAAAATCCCGTCTTGGCAAACTTAATCTTTCCCGAGGTTTTTCCGGAAAGATAACCGCCCACCCGCTATGGGTTAAAGGCAACACGGTAGTAATAAAGGTAAGTTCTTCGTCTCAAAACCTTTACAGGCATTTGATATATACGCAAGTTATGAGGGGGGAAAACGGCAAGGAAAATCCATTATGGAACGACGGAGGAGAAAAAGAAAGAAAGGATTTTCTTAAAGACTTCAGGGGTAAAGGGCATGAGAAATACTACAAGGTCATGATATCGCCCGAGAAAATATACGACGAATACGATATGAAAAGAATAGTTAAAAAGTGCATTAGCGTAATAAAAGACAGGTACCATGACGAGCCGGTTTACGGCGCCGTTATCCATAAAAAGCCAAGGGGATTGCACGCGCATGTCGTAATCAGGTCTAAAACTAAAAAGGAAAGGTATATCGATTTTAGGAAACAAACTCATCTTTTAGAGCGGATGAAAGTAGTAGCTTTAGAAGAAATATCGAGGATATCTCAAGAAAAAGAAAGGGAGAGAAAGTTGCAATTTGAGATAGACGAGATGATGTTTGGAAAAGATTACTTAATCGGCAAAGAAAGGGAGGCAGATATTGGGAACGCATATCAGGCTATACGATAATCAGGACGAATTCGTCCAGCTTTACGCTAAAAAAAACGGCATGAGTATAAGCGACGCGGCTAATCAACTGATAGGCGTTGCGATGGAATATATCGAGGCGGGAAACCTTGATTTTTACAAAGAAAAAATCAAGTCGGTTTTCCAAGAAGCTTTAAGGTCGTACGAAGATGCAACGGGAGACAAAATCGTAAAAAGGCTCGCGGGGCTTGTGGCGCTGAATACTAACTATACGCTTAAAGGATTCTGGCTCGTAAAGGATATTCTTAGCAAGCTTATGCTGCTTGAAAACAAAAATTGGATTAATTTAAGAAACGAGGAGCTGGTAAGAGAGGTGCAGGCATTAGTGGAAGATTTGGAAAAAAGCTCCGAGGGGCAGATGAGGGCAATATACGAAAAAAATAGAAAGGTTAAGGAAAATGAACCGCCTCAAAATGATTAAATATTTATATTTTAAGCTTTTTGGGTTAAAGCGGATTTTAAGCGGAGCAAAAATGGAGCGTGTTATAAACTGTAAGTGAGTAGAATGTAGAATGCTTTTAGGTGCGCCTGCGGTGCACCCTTATCCCGCATTCTACATTCTACATTCTACATTCTACATTCTACAATAACATGAAAAAAATAATTTTAACTCATTCATTATCTACAAAAGACGATTCTAACGTTCTCGTCGTCGGACGTTGCCGGACGGGTAAGACAAATTTTTTCGTTAAACCTAATTTATTAAGCCTTAAAGACCCCGTTATCGTAATAGGCAGAGACGACGACATGCTTTTTGAAGAAACGGCGAATTATAGGAAAGAAAAACTTGAGCAAAAGATATATACAAAAAAAGATTTTATTCCTAACGGGGAAGAACTTGAATTTTTAGGAAACCAATATACAATTTATCTTACGGCTTCACCTATCTACCATGAAGAAAGAATTAAATTATTGCATTATTCTTTTAGATATATAGTGGACTGTATTTATTATTCATATGGTAATTTCGTTCCTGAAGAACCCGTCACGATTATAATAGACGACCTGTCATTATTTCCCGTATATGGCAATTTTCTTATAAATCCTCCTCATAACGTAAGAATAGTAGCCACTGTCCAAAGCATACGAGATTTATTTAAAATATACGGCAAAACTCAGGCGGAAAATATTTTAAATTCATTTAAAATTAAGATGTTTTTCCATATTAACGACTTATCCGATGCCGAATATATCGTTAATAACTATAATCCGCAAATATCTAAAGAAGAAATATTGC
>JAJYWW010000076.1 GCA_021791295.1 bacterium
TATTTTTATAAGAGGAAGATTTATTACGAATGCGCCGAGCTTCTTAAGTTTTCCCGACAGCGTTCCCGATTGCCCCTCGCCTCTGGTAACTATAACGCTTAAACCGCTTAACTGCCTCGTCTCGAACCAGTTCAGCGTATTTCTTAATTTTACGACGTTGCCCACTATTAATATCATCGGACTTTTTAATCCTTTTTTTTCTACCTCTTCGGCTATAGTGCTTAAAGTGCCTACAGCGGCTTTCTGGTTTAAGGTAGTTCCTTCCTGAATAACCGCGCAGGGAGTATCTTTATCTTTTCCTGCTTTTATTAAATTTCTAGTATTGGAATCTAAATTTTTATAACCCATTAATATGACTATAGTATCGGCTCCCGCCAATCCTTTCCAGTTTATCGTGCTTTTTTCCTTATGCTCCCCCTCATGTCCCGTAACGATGGCTACCGTAGAAGCGTAATCCCTGTGGGTCAGCGGTATTCCCGCATAAGCCGGAACGGCAAAGGAAGAAGAAATACCCGGTATTACCTCAAATTCGATATTGTCTTTAAACAGCCTTTCTGCTTCTTCCCCGCCTCTTCCGAAAAGATAGGGGTCGCCGCCCTTAAGCCTTAAAACGACGCTGTTGTTTTTAGCTTTTTCCGCAAGAAGTTCGTTGATGGAATATTGAGGAAGAGTGTGGTTTGAAGATCTTTTCCCTGCATAAATTATTTCGCATCCTTCTTTTGCGTAAGATAAAATTTCCTCGGAAATAAGGCTGTCATATACTATTACGTCGGCTTCGCCGAGAATTCTTTTGGTTTTAAGCGTAAGCAGTTCAGGATCTCCGGGTCCGGCTCCTGCAAGATAAACTTTGCCCGTTTTTTTAACTTCTTCAGTCTTCATATGTTCTTATAATCCCTTTTATAATTTAGTTATTTTATTATTAATATTTTTGTTTTGTTTATTTCACAAATTATTTTTCCCGAGTATTCCAATAGCGCCTTTTTCGATAAGCCTTAAGGCTAAGCCGTTACCGATATTTTCATAATCTTCTTTCTTGCCTTTAAATTCGTCTTCCAAATATTCCCCTGCCGTATTTGAAACAAAACCTTTTATGTAAATTTCACCGTCTTTAATGTAAGCATATGCACCTACCGGCGAAGCGCACCCGCAGTCCAATGCCCTAATGCACGCCCTTTCCGCAAAAACCGCCTTAAACGTGTCTTCGTCGTTTAAAGGTTTCATAAATTCTTTAATATCGTCTCTGCCTGTTCTATATTCTACTGCTATTACCCCCTGTCCGCACTGGGGTATATATATAGAAGGGTCTAAATAAGCGTCTATATAAGACTGAAGATTAAGTCTGGCTAATCCTGAAGACGATAAAACTATCGCATCGAAAAAACCTTTTTTAACTTTTTCGAGTCTAGTATCTATATTGCCTCTCAAAGGTTCAAATATAAGCCCTTCGGAATATCTGTCCAAAAGAGAGCGCCTTCTTAAACTTGAAGTGCCGACGATCGCGCCTTTTTTTAAAAGTCCAGTTAAATCTTGGATATAACCCGTTAAAAGCGATTGCGGTTTTTCCTTAAGTATTATGCAGTCGCTTGGATCGTCTCTTTTAAGGGTTACGCCTATTTCCAAGCCTTCCGGAATTACTTGAGGCACGTCTTTTAAACTGTGGACGGCAATGTCTATATCTCCGCTAAAAAGCGCTTCTTCTATTTCTTTGACGAACAAACCTTTTCCGCCGAAACTGCTAAGCGAAGCATTTAAAATTTTATCTCCGGTCGTTTTTACCGTGATGATTTCTATGCTTATATTCTCATTTGAACTTTTGCAATGCGATTCCAGCCTGTTTTTAACGAGATTTGCCTGGTATAAAGCCAGTTTGCTTCCTCTTGTTCCTAATTTGATTTTCAAAATGCGCCTTTTTATTTTACAAGTTTTATTTTAGTTTCATTATATAACGTCTCCGATCCCAATCCGGATTCCGATTCCGCGGTATGCTTTTTGGAAACATCTTTAGAAATATCGGGGGAATCTTCGGCATCAAGATTAAAAAGAGCCTTGACGGTTTTAATAGAATTTATTCCGTCTGGGTTTAAAGACGACTTTTTAATAAGCATGGTCGGTTCGTGAAGCAGTTTGTTGGTTAAAGAATTAACTGCTATATCTTTTTCTTTTTCGTCGGTTATATATCTCGACAATTCGGATTCAAGCAGATTTTTAATTTTATTCCTTAAAGATATTATAACCGGAACGGTATTCAACGATTCTTTCCAGTTCATAAACTCGCCTACCGCGGCATTTATCAAATCTACAGCCGCATCGGCTTCATGCTTTCTGATTTCGATGTTGTTTTCTATCATTTTCCCGATGTCGTCGATGTCGAATAAATAAACGTTGGGTATTTTATTTATTTCCGGATCTATGTTTCTCGGCATAGAAATATCGATTAAAAATAGAGGTTTCTGTTTGCGCATTTTTATTACAGGTAATATATCTTCATACTTTAATATATAATCTTCCGAACCGGTCGAACACAAAACGATATCTGAATTCGGCAAGTTTTTATAATATTCCGAAAAATCTATTACGTTTAAATATGTTTTTTCCTTATCTTCAAAAGATTCTTCGACGAACCTGAGCGCTTTATCGGGGGTTCTGTTTGCTATATTGATATTTTTTACGCCGTATTTTATAAAATGTTTTACGGTAAGTTTGCCCATTTCGCCGGCACCGAGAAGAAGCACTTTTTTATCTTCCAAACCGTTAAAAATTTTGCGGGACAGTTCTACGGCGGCATAGCTGACCGACACGGGAGAAGCCGCTATTTTAGTTTCCGTTCTGACCGTTTTTGCGCAGTTAAAAGCTTTATGGAACAGTTTATTTAAAAACTGGCCGCTGGTATTAAACTTGCACGCCTCATTATAAGCTCCTTTTAACTGTCCAAGTATCTGCGGTTCGCCTATTATCATGGAGTCTAAACTTGACGCTACCGTAAAAAGATGTCTTACGGCATCTTCGTTAAGATACATATATAAAATTTTTTCCTTTTCCAAATCGTCGAAAAAATATTTAGCGATGTAATTTTTAATCGCATGTCCGCCTTTTCCCTGAGTCCAGTAAGAAAGATTCATAATAAATTCGGATCTGTTGCATGTCGTAAGAACGGCTATTTCTTTTATAAGCTGTCTGCCGGTTTCATCTTTAAGTTCAAGCAGTTTTGATGTAAACTCCAGCCTCAATTCCGGCGTGAGAAGTTTTTTTGAAACCGTTTCTCTTTCGCTTATATTTGAGGTTTTATGATTTAACCCAATAATTAAAATATCCATAAAATTTATTATA
The DNA here is from genome assembly GCA_021791295.1 of bacterium. The sequence continues at coordinate 3,328 of JAJYWW010000076.1, forward strand.
CTATAATATTTCTTAAATTTATTAATTATTCAAATCCGTGAAAAGCCGGAAAAAAATAAAAAGAGAAACTCAAACTGGCCAATATAAGCATAAAACCCATAATACTAAATACTGCAGCCCTTTTTCCTCTTAAACCTTTCGCCATTCTTTCATGCAGCAAAACCGCATAAATAAACCACGTTATCAAAGATATAATTTCGATAGGCTTGACGACTAAAAATGTTTTAAACAAGGAACTCGACAGATAAATCCCCATAACTATTCCTATAGTTATAAACGGGAAACCTACTTTTAAACAAATATAGTTTATATTATCCAGCAGTTCTAAATTGTAGCCCCCGCTTGAAGGCATATCTAAGATTTTTAAATTCTTTTTACTCTTTATTTTTCTTTCCTGAAAAATATATATTAAAGAAACTATAAAAGCAAGGGCAAAAAGGGAATCGCCTATCAATATCAGCAGTATATGAGTGAGGAGAATAATTCTGTCCGTATTTTCCATAACCGGTCTTACATGTACATGCGGAACAAAAAAAGCTATTATCAAATTTAGCGCGACTAAAGGGGTAATATATAGTAAAATATATTCGACTTTATAAAAAAAGCCGAATATTACCACTACCGACATCAAAATCCATGCATTAAAAAAAACGAATCTGTCTATATGGACAGGCACCGCAAACCCTTTAATTCCCAAAAATGTTAAAAAAATTATGCTCTGGCATATAAAACCTGCATAAATTAAATAGATAAAAAGTTTATAATATTTTTTGTCTTTAAACGCAAAAACAATATAAGAAAAAATATATATAATTAAAGGAATTAAATACAGTTCTTTAAGCATTGCGTTTTTATGCCCTCTTAATAAAATTGCTTATAAAAAGACTTGCTTCGGAAAATCGTTTATCCTTTATAAGCTCGAAAAGGTCAGAATTAATTAGTTCTTCAAAAAGTTCTTGATTTTTACTCTGAGGATATTTTTTTAATTTAATCTCTTTTCTTATAAAACCGAGGATTTTAACGTAAGTATCGTATTCTTCACCGTAAACTTTTTCTAAATCTTCCCTGATTTTTCTGGCAAGCCTCGGACTGTGTCCGCTCGTAAAAATCGCTATATCGAATTCGCCCCTCGAAACAAGCGCCGGAAGGGTAAAAGTACAAAAATCCGGCTTGTCGGCGACATTTATTAAAATATTTTTTTTAACGCATCTTTCGTAAAGTTTTTTTTCCATCCTGGAATTTTCTTCTCCTGCCGATACTGCGCAAAAAACGGCAAACGCTCCTTCCTCATCACCGGTCTCATATCCTCTTTCAATAATTTTTATGGCGCTTTTATCGGCAAGTTTTTTAATTTCTTCCGATATTTCAGGAGCTATAACGGTTATATCGGCTCCGCGTTCGTTAAGCCTTTCGACTTTTCTGGAAGCGACCGAACCGCCGCCGACGACGAGGACTTTTTTTCCGGCAATATTAAGGTTGACGGGATAATATTTCATTAATTTTCACCGAAAACGATAGCCGAAAAAATAAGAATTTCGGCGCCTTGCTTATAAGCGTCGGGAGGAAGACCGGCTTTCATCGAAACCGCCTCCAAAAACTGCCGCCTGTCCATATCGTTTTCGGCAGCGACTTGGGGAAGCAGAACTCCGTGACGACCGTTTTTTATAATATATAGACCGTGTTTGCCTATTTCTATTTTTTCAAGGTCGTCTATTTTTTGCAGCGGCGTCAAAACAGATATTTCTATTTTGACGTTTTTAAGTTCGGCAGCGTCGATCGGCATAAATCTGGGGTCGCTGAAAGCCGCTTCTTTTGCCATGTTATAAACGTTTTGATAAACGGGGATATTAAAGTTAAAATTGCCTATGCATCCCCTTAATTGCTCTCCTTTTGTTTTAAGAGTAACGAATACGCCTGCGTCCGCTTTAAGATTATCCGTCAACGAAGAAATTAAGTCTTTCGAGTTAATATATAAATCTTTGCTGCGGTTAAAACTGTCCTCTATCGATTTTCTGGCTATTTTCAGCAAAACCGACTTTTCGTTTTCCGTTAAATCGTAATTTTTCATTTTTATCGCCTCTAACAATTTTTAATTTTATACGACCATTCTATATCTACGCACTGTTTCAGCATAGCCCAGACGCTGCAGTATTTATCTTTAGAAAGTTCTATAGACCTTTGAACCGCCTGTTCATCAATATTTTCGCCGGTAAATTCATAAATTACGGATATTTTTGTAAAAACTCTCGGATGAGTATCTGCCCTCTCACCCGTAACGTTAACCTTAAAATCTGTTACGACTTGCTTTTTTTTCTTTAAAATTGATATTATGTCCATAGAACTGCATCCGGCAAGACTTACCATAATCAAGTCGGTCGGCCTAATTCCGGCTTCGTCGCCCCCGGTATCTTTAGACGTATCCAATAATATAGAATAGTTTTCATTATGTTCGGAAACGGCCTTAAACTGCAAATTTTTTAGATATTCTAATTTTATCCCCATGATGCCTCCTCCAATTTATGACGAATACGTTTACAATTTGCGGCTGTACCGGAATTGATTTCCGATACGGCAATTTATTATTAGATAAACTCGTCTTTTATGTCTCTTTCCAAAAGTTTTATTATGGCGTCGGAAGGCTTCAGTCCTTCGTAAAGAATCGAGTAAACCACTTCGGTAATGGGCATATAAATATTTTTTTCTTTAGCTATATTATGCACCGATTTTGTCGTCGCAACTCCTTCCGCAACCATCTTCATTCCGCTTAAAATCGAATCTATATTTTCCCCTCTGCCAATCCTGAGTCCTACCGTTCTGTTTCTGCTTAAGTCGGAAGCGGCGGTAAGCATTAAATCTCCTATACCGGAAAGTCCCGTAAAAGTTTGACTATCCGCACCCATAGCCTCGCCGAACCGCGTCATTTCTACGATACCGCGGGTAAGAAGAGCCGCTCTTGCATTATTGCCCAGTCCAAGCCCGTCGGAAACTCCGGCTGCAATAGCTATTATGTTTTTAAGGGATCCCCCAAGTTCTACCCCTTTAACGTCGCTTAAAGTATATACTCTAAAGTTTACCGCATTTTTAAAAAAATTTTTTATTTCGTTTAAAATTTCATCGTTTTGCGAAGCAATACACACTGCGGTAGGCAGATACCTTGAGACTTCCGCCGCAAAACTAGGACCGCTTAAAACTGCGTATCTTGCAAGCATTTTTTCGCCGAACACGCCTTTAAAAACCTCGCTCGGCAAATTCATAGACTCGTCTCCAAGCCCTTTAGCCGTATTTAAAAATATATAAGAGCCGAAATCGAATCTGTCTTCGTTTTCTTTTATATCTAAAAGAGTATTCTTCAGCGCTTTTGACGGAACGGTTAAAAATATAATTTTACAATTTTTAAAGACGGTTCCATAATCGCCGGTCACGGTTATATTTTCGTCCAGCCTGACATCCTTAAGATAATACTCGTTATATCTTTTTATTTTTAGTTCTTCTACAAACTCTTTACTCCTGCATTTTAAATAAACTTCGTCCGAAAATTTTGAAAAATTAACGGCTAAAGCCGTTCCAAAACTTCCCGAACCGATAATTCCCACGGTTTTATTCATAATCTTCCGTCATCATATCGTGTGACGATATTACTGCGCTGACGACTCTTTCGGTTTCGTCTAAATTGACTAATTTTACGCCCATAGTGTTTCTTCCTATGCTTCTTAAATTAGACTCGTTAATCCTTATAATTTTACCGTTAGAGGTTATTAATATTATATCGTTGTCTCCGGAAGCTTTAAGGACGGATACTACGAATCCGTTTCTCGCTCCGGTTTTAACGGCAATTATCCCTTTGCCGCCTCTGCTCTGTTTTCTAAATTCGGTCATGATGGTTTTTTTGCCGTAACC
>JAJYWW010000183.1 GCA_021791295.1 bacterium
TTAGAATCAAAAAGAACTATAAAAGAATCTACGAATAATCCCCTGCTGATTATTCTTTTACATATGTCGGAAAATAAAATACTTTCGTCTTTTGCCCTGACGATAATCTGATTAACTTCGGAGAGCGTGGCATACATAGTTTGAAGCGATTTAAAAGAACGAAACAAGCCGTCGTACATTTTCTGCTTTGAAACATCCTGCACTATAACCAGTCCTGCCGGTTTGCCGTCGTAAAGCACGGTATATGCAAAAACGACGGTAGGCTTGAACGCGCCTTCTTTTGTAACATGTATATGGCTTATCTGCTCGGCGGTAAAAAAATCTCCGTTTATTCTTCTTTCATTAAGTTTTTTTACTTCATCCTTATATTCGTCCGCTACTATGTCATACGGCGTCAAGCCGCTGAGTTCTTCTTCCGAATAGCCGATAAATTCCTTGAATGTTTGATTTGAATGGATTATTTTGCAGTCTTTCTGGTAAATAAAAACCCCGAGAGACTTTGAATTAAATAATGATTCGACAAATCCTGCGGCATTAAGGTTTTTAACGTTAAAATTTTCCGTTTTTTCCATAAATTATGTTACTTAAAATTAATAATAAAACGTAATAAAATATGTAATAAAAATAATTTTTATTATTTTTATTATTTTTATTATTTCTTATTATATCATTAAAGTAATTTTAATCAAGACAGTTCTAACGTTTCATGTTTATGCCGATAGCGACGTTTGCTTTTTTTATTATCAAAACGGTTCTTTAAAACGGAAGAAATTATTCGGAAAAATCTAAATGCTTTATTTCTTTATTTTTGCATGGTATGGTGGGCGCGGCAGGTCTCGAACCTGCGGCTTCCACCATGTGAAGGTAACCGTTCGATTTTTAAATAGCTAAGATTATTAATATTATTCAACTGGGAGCAGTATAGTATGATATAATATAAAATTATGGAAAATAAAGAAATACTTTTTAGAACCGCAAAAGATTTAAACCTTTTCTGGTCATATTCTAAAGATATAACCCTTACGGATATTCCGGAGAAACTTCTTATAGAAAAAATCCTATTATACGGGGATATAAAGGACTTAATATTATTATTTCAGGCATATCCGTATAATACTATATATAAAATTTGGACGGAAGAACTTTTACCCGATAAAAGATACAAAGAAGCGAATTATTTTTTGGCTAAATTCTTCTTTAAAGCCGATATAAGCAGCATTAAATTAGAAACAAAAATTGATAAATTAATTAATATTATAAAAGCAACATAATTTTCATGAACGAAAAATTATTGGAAAATTTATTACCGGACACAAGAGAAGTTTTTAATAAATTCTCGGCGGCAAATTTAGACTTTTTAGCCAATTTTGTCCTGGTCGGCGGCAGCGCTTTATCTATCCGAATCGGACACAGGCATAGCGAAGACCTCGATTTTTTTACGCATAAAGACTGGTTTGATAAAAGCAGAATATTATCTCTTTCTAATTTATTTAAAGATTATGAAATATTATTGAACGGCAAAGAGCAAATAGATTTATTATGCGATAAAGTTAAAGTTTCTTTTATGAATGCATCGGCCAATTCGGAGTGGCGTTTTTTATCTCCTTCAGTCTCCGCAGAAGAAAATAAAATAGGAGGTATTAATATAGCGACGATAGACCAGCTTTCGGCAATGAAAGCCTACGTACTTTTTTTAAGGTCGGCATTCAGGGATTATTACGATAATTATGTTCTGTCTAAATATCATATAGGATTAGAAAATATGTATAACAACGCATATAAATATATTCCCGGCATGTCTTTCAGGCTATTTAGCACGGCATTAACTTATACAAAGGATATTAAAGACGAAAATATAGAATACTTGCAGCCGAAATATAAAGTTACGAAAGCGGAAATACAAGCTTATTTCGAAAAAGAGATTAAAGAATATATAGAGATGGAGTCCATAAAGAAACCTGCGTTGTAGAACTTATTTACTGCGGTATTTCGTGGTGGGCGCGGCAGGTCTCGAACCTGCGGCTTCCACCGTGTGAAGGTGGCACTCTACCCCTGAGTTACGCGCCCATTTTATTATTTAATTTACTATATAATTTAAATATGTTCCTCAAGAATTTAAAAGAACGTTAACATGATAATAACACGCAATGACCATTATAAATGTTTTTACCGCTAATTTAAATTATTTTAAAGCGTCAAGCGCTTTAAGAACGCTCTGGTAATCCGGTTCGTTAGTTATTTCGGAAACTAACTGTTTATAAACGATATTGCCTTCCCTGTCTATTATGAAAACAGACCTTGCCGTCAAACTTTTTAATGCGCCTTCTCCGATTAAAACACCAAATTTTTCCATGTCTTTATATCTAAAATCCGATGCCGTGGTTATATTGGCAATTCCGTAACTTTCGCAAAATCTGGCCTGCGCAAAAGGCAAATCCATTGACACGACGTTAATATCTATCGCGGTATATTTGGCGAGCATTTCGTTAAATTTTTTGGTTTCCATTTCGCAAACCGCCGTATCGAGAGAAGGAACGGTTATAATTAACTGCGGCTTTTCTTTTTTGCCGCCTATTTGCTTTTCTTTAAGGTCTTTCAATACGACTATAGCTTCCGGAGCATAATCTCCGACATTTAAAACCGGCCCGTTAAGATATACCGCATTCCCTTTTAAAGTTACAGTATCAGCCATTTTTAAACTCCTTTAGTATATTTTATAGTATATTTTGTTAAATTTTTACTTTTTATTCGCTTTCATAACCTCTTCGTAAAGAGGAGACATTTTCCTTAATTTTTCAACTACGGCGGGAAGTTCTTTTACGAAATATTCCGCATCTTCTAATGTGTTATCCTCGCCGAGGGATATTAAAAGAGAGCCTTGGGCAAGAGCGGCATCGACTCCGATTGCATTTAATACGTGAGACGATTTTAATATTTTAGACGTGCAGGCAGAACCGCTGGCGACCATAATCCCGTTATTGTTGAGCCACATAAGCATCGACTCGCCCTCTATGTATTTTACGACAAAATTGAGGTTGTTTGGAAGTCTTTTTTCCGGATGACCGTTTAAGTAAACTTCGTCAAGATTGTTAAGCACGCCGTCTTTAATAGCCTTTTGAATCGGCAGAAGATGGGATGTCCTGTCTTTTAACTCTTTTTTGGCAAGTTCGCACGCTACTCCCGCTCCGGCAATAGCCGGCACGTTTTCGGTTCCCGCCCTGCGGCCGAATTCCTGAATTCCCCCGTCTATCAAAGGCATTATGCGTATCCCTTTTTTAAGATAAAAAAGACCCACGCCTTTGGGTCCGTAAAATCTGTGAGGGGCGGCAGAAAGCATATCTACGCCGAGCTCCTTAACGTCGGTTTCGGTAAAACCGCATGAAGTATTTGCGTCCGTATGCATATACGCCGCGGAGTTCTCATGGACGACTTTTGAAATTTCCTTGATATCCTGAATAGTTCCTATTTCGTTAGATGCCTGTCCGATGCTTACTAATACCGTATCTTTTCTTAAAGCGTTTTTAACTTCCTGCGGATCGACAGAACCGTATTTGTCAACCGGAACTTCGGTGAACTCGAAACCCAGTTTTGCTAAAGATTTAACGGAATTTAAAACGCTGAAATGTTCTATTTTAGAAACGACTATATGTTTGCCTTTATCCATCTTCGCGAAAGCCGTTCCTTTTATTGCAAGATTATTCGATTCGGAACCGCTTCCGGTAAATATGACTTCATTGCTTGAAGCATTTAAAAGTTCGGCGGCCTGCAGTCTGGCTTTAGATAATACTTCTCTAGGTTCGTCGCCTAAGGTGTGTATGCTTTGGGGATTGCCGTATTCGGAAATAAAGTAAGGTTCCATTGCATCTTTTACTTCCTGCCTCATTTTCGTAGCAGCAAAATGGTCGAAATTTATTATCTTCACTTTTTGCCTCCAAATTTAAAAAATATATAGCAAACTATATTATTATTATTATATTATGATATTTTTTTATATATTATCGTCTTTATTTTTTAACATAAACTACGTATTCGGGCAAATTAATTTCGTAGGACAGAAATTCATGCCCTGTTTTTTTGCAGTAACTCCTTAAGTCTTCTATGATACCTTCGTCGGATGCCGTAACCTTTAATACCGAACCGTCCGGTATTTTTTTAAACTCTTCGGCAACTTCCATAATCGGCATTGGACACATCAAACCGAAAGTATCGAGTTCATAATCGTAATCCATAATTATTATACCACCCGTATATGATATTACCTGCCGCTGAAAATTTACAAACGGTTCCTATTTTTATGTTTTACGCCTGCTCAAGCAGATCGTGTTCGTCTTCGTCGTGTTCCGGCGTTTCAACCCTGCCTATAGGTCCTTTGCCCTCTTTTCTGGCTTTATAATCTTCTATAGCGAGATGAAGCGCATCGGCGGCGAGATTTGAACAGTGCATTTTTACCGGAGGAAGTCCGTCCAAGGCTTCTGCTACGGCTTCATTAGATATTTTTTCGGCTTCTTCGAGAGTCTTGCCTTTTACCAGCTCCGTTACCATAGAGCTGGTTGCTATAGCCGCTCCGCATCCGAAAGTTTTAAATTTGACGTCTTCAATCTTGTCGTCCTTAACTTTAATATATATTTTCATTATATCGCCGCAAGTAGGATTTCCGAGTTCGCCTACGCCGTCGGCGTTTTCTATTTCCCCTACGTTTCTTGGATTCTGAAAGTGATCCATTACTTTTTCCGAATATACAGGCATAATATACCTCCGCTTTATTTGTATTTTATATTAATATTTTTAATGTTTTATATTTATATATTGATTAAAACATACTTGACTAAATTAGTCAAGTATGTTTTGCGGACTATTTAAAAAGCCCGAGCTTCAGTTTTATGACCTTGAAAAAAGCCTCAAAAATAATACCTTTGGACATTTTCGATTTGCCGTAAGTTCTTTCGTAAAATATTATAGGATACTCTTTAAAACTGCATTTGCCCTCTTTTACCATTCTGTATTTCATTTCTATCTGGAAAGCATATCCGCGCGAACTTATGCCGCTTAAATTTATTTTTTTTAAACAGTTTACGTCGTACATGTTAAAGCCGCCGGTCAAATCGGTAATTTTAACGCCGGTAATAAATTTTGCATAAATATTTGCGGAATACGAAATTAAAAGCCTTCTCATGCTCCAGTCGATAACGCGTACTCCGCCGGAATAACGCGAGCCTACTATCATCCCGCATTTTTCGGATTGCATAAGACCGATAAATCCTGCAATTTCTTCTGGATTGTGCGAAAAATCGCAATCCATGGTAATGACATAGTCGTAGCCGTTGTCTAAAGCAAAATTAAACGCCGCTACATAAGCAGTTCCAAGTCCGAGCTTTTTCTCACGTTCTATAATAAAAACTCTTTCTTCGGAATTTTTGCCGGCGTTTGAAATTACGTTCGCGCTTTTGTTTCCGCTGCCGTTTGTTTTTAAGTTTAAGTTCGCATTTGCATTTGCGTCCGTATCCGCGTTTAGCCGTTTGTGCGAATTTATATATTCTTTAACTATGTTTGCGGTGCCGTCGGGGGAATTATCGTCTATTATTAAAACGTTAATATATGAGGGTAAAGAAGGTAAAGGATTGGAATTATTTGCGGTTTTTGTTTTTATAGCATCGTTAATATTTAAATTTAAAATAGAATTTAACATCCGGCTTATATTTTCTTTTTCGTTATAAGTCGGTATAGCTATTAATACTTTCATATCGCTATCTTACCACGTCGTAATGTTCCGGCGGTTTAAAAAAATATCCGCTCATCCATTCCATGGCGGTTTTGAAATATCCGTTTATTTCAAATCTTCTCATTGACGTAACGGCGCTTATATCTCCGAGATATTTAAAACTGCCGAATCCGTTTTTTACCGCCAAATTTATAAATTTAAGGTCTTCGCCTGCCTGCATTCTTTCGTCGAAACCGCCGACGTTTTTATAAACGTCCCTGTGACAGAATATTAAAGCCATAGATGTTTTGGTTATTATATGGGCTATATTATTGCCGAACATAAAAATACGCGCTTTAAAGGTATTAATATCGGGCAGCAGCTTAGACGTTCCTATGAAATCGGTTTGATTTTTAAAATCGTCGAGCCTCTTTATAAAGCCGTCGTTTAAAAGAGTGTCTGCATCTAAAAAAAGTAAAACGCCGCCGTTGGAAACGGATGCGCCTATATTTCTCGCTTCCGATACTCCGCTGAAATTTCCGGAGATAAGATTAACGCCGGCTTCTTTGTATTTTGAAACGACGCCCTCGGTATCGTCTTTGCCGTGAGTTACAACGACGGTCAATTCGCATAAAACTTTTCCGGCATTATCCGAATTATCCGAACCGTTTAATTTTAAACCGCTTTTTTCGTCTTTTTTTAAAAAAACCGTCCCGCTCTGGTTTAAAAGCCTTTCTATGGAAATTCCTATGTATTTTTCTTCTTCGTGAGCGGGTATTATTATCGAAACCATTTTGTTTAAAATTTAAATTAAATTAAAAATAAATTAAAAAATAACGTAAATATATATTTAAAATAAAACTAATTAACGCCTATCGCCTTAAGGAATCTTTCTACGCTTTCGGCGGTTCTCCAAGGCGGCGTGAAACCTTTATATTTTAAAGCTACTTCAGTATCAATGTCAATCTTTAATTTATTTTGCTTTACCGAATGAAAAAATCCGGCCTTTTCTAAATGTTTTGCGAGATAAAGCTGTTCCGTCTGTCCGGGCGTCGGAATGAAAAAAGCTTTTTTTTCTATTTCCGCCACGTCCATAATAGTCGTGTATCCGGATCTGGAAACAACCATTTTAGCCCTGTTCATAAGCTCGTCTCTTCTCTTTTTTTCGAGAAAAGAATATACGACTGCATTTTTTATCGTTTCTTTCGTAAATTTTCCCGGTTTTCCAAGCGAAACGGCTATATTGCCTTTAAGCAAGTCTATCTGCGAAAAAAGTTTTTCTTCGAGAATAGTTCTTGTAGGTTCGGGGCCCGAAATAGAAAAAAGATAGTCTATGTCGTCGTCCGTCTGTATTTTTTCAAAGTCCGAAAGTATGCCTATATATTCTACTTTTTCTTTTTTAAAATATCTTAAATTATGAGATAAATCGCCTGAAAGAGAATTATCCTCATAATCCGGAACTATTATCTTTTCAAATTTATCCTGTAAAAAATGATTATAATATTCGGTAAACATCTCTGC
>JAJYWW010000081.1 GCA_021791295.1 bacterium
TTTTCCAATTTCCGATAAATCGGGCAGTATATTCAATTTAATTTTGTCGCCGTAAACATATAAAGAATCAGGATTGATATACAGCAGAGATATTCTTTGTTCGTTAAAAAACTTAATAATTTCCGCTAAATCGGAAATATATTTTACTATTAGGCCGATTTCTTTTTTTGAAGAAGGAATTTTAAATTCGCATTTCTTATATTCCTTGTCTGCCGAAATTATTATTTCATTGTCTGTACAAAGCAAAATCTCCGGCAGTGCCGTACATTTGAGAACGTCTTTCCATAAGCCGCAATTACCCCTGTAATACAGAACCGATTCTCCCGCATTATTTTTAGCCGAATGCCATCCTTGTATAAAAGAACCTTCGATTTCCAAATCAACGCCGGCGGCGTTGATTACGTCGCCTTTTTTTAAAAACTGCGTTTCGGAGCCTGCCGAATATATTTTTTCTTCAAGATTTTGTCTATGCATTAAATCACTGCCGGTTTATGCGTTATAAGTTTATGAGTTATAATAAGATGTATAGATGTATAAATATAAATAGATGATAAATAATTTATAATATATTTAGACGTTAAACATAAAAATCATATTACCTAACGATACTTCGTCTCCGTTATTTAATTCTACGGGTTCGGTAATTCTGGACGAAAATTCGTTAGCCGAAGCAGATTTTACAAAAACGCCGTTTGTGGAACCGGCGTCGGAAACAAACCATTTACCGTTTTCAAAAGTAAATTTCGCATGTTTCCTGGATATGTGCTCGTCTCCGGAAAATCCAGACAAATCTATATCTATTGGACCGGCGGACGAATCGAACCGGCCTGCAATTAAATAATTAGATTTTAAATCAAAAACTTTATCCGTTAAATTGCCGCCTATTTTAAATGTTAAACGCGCGGGTTTAAACTCGGCAAGCCGTTCCGGTTTTTCTTTAATTTCCGATAAATTACCGGCGGCGTCGGACTGGTTTTTATTTGAACTTTCAATATTAATTGCAGGTTTGTTTAAGTTTAAATTTTCTTCCGGCATTTCAAAATCTATTAATTTGGAACCGTCTATATTGCAAAATTTCTTATCATCCGTAAACTTTTTTCTACATACAGGACATATTTTCATTTTATCCTCCTGCTATCATTCTATTATTTTATATTATTCCTTAGATTTTTATAAGAATTAAAGCTCTGCGGTTAATTAATTAAATTCCGGAAAGTTTTCTAATCTGCTCGTCGGAAAGTTCGCTCTCCGGACTAATTTTTATTGTTTTTGTTTTTGAACCTATCCTTAAAGTTTTCGAAGTACCGATGCTTATAGTTTTATTTTCTTTTATTTCATCCTGCGCCTTCTCTATTATTTTAGTCATAGCGCTATTGCCGAGCTTAACGGTCATACGTTTTGCCATATCTAAAGTTTTAGAGGCGTTGGAAGGGTTTTCGCCGGCTTCTTTTAATGCTTTTTCCAATAAACTGCCTACGTTTCTTTGCTGAACCCACTGCATTACTTCGTTATTAACAACCGATGCTTTGGATTCGTCAATAGTAAACTCGACTATAACGTCTTCCGGAGGATTTTCTCCGCGGTAATTTCCATCCGGCATATCGTAAGTTAAACTTAACTGCATAAGGCGTGATTTGAGGGGTTTGCGTTCCGGCAAAGTAGATTCTATTATAAACACGCTGTTTACTTCGGGATTTATACTGCCTATAGAATGAGGTTTTATATTTATATCTACTTCGGAAACTTCCGGATAAACTCTCGTTATTCTGTCGATAGTTACGTCTTTTACCGTATTTAAAATAAGGGATACTCCCGACAGAGTTTCATTAACGGCCTGTTCTAATTCTTTTATCATAATATCCGGTATATCGGAAGGACTGATAACTATACCCGATGCGTTTTCTTCGGCGTTAACCGAAGCATAATAAGGTTTGCCTTGCGTTTTATCGGTAATAAAAGAAATAAGATTTTCGTTCCAGTCTTCGCCTATTCCAATGGCTATTAACGGTATATTTAATTTTGCCAGTTCCAGCGACATTTCTTTTACCAAATCCTCGTCGGAGGTCTGCCCGTCTGTTAGCATTATAATCTTTCTGTTTCCGGTTTCTTTAGAAATTAGTTCTAAAGCCTCTTTCATTCCCGCACCCATAGAAGTGCCGCCGCTGTAATTTATAAGACTGTCTATAGCATGTAATATCATGTCCTTATTCTTATTTTCTATATTAACGAAAGGCAATAAAACATCGGCTTTATCGTCAAATTTAATGAGGCTTACCCTGTCGGTATTTTTCAATTTCGCGGAATTAACAAATTTTTTTAGTCCGTCCATTAAAATTCCTATTTTAGAATCGCCTCCGTTCACTATATTATAAGTGCTGCCGTCTATAGTCTGCGTTTTCCCCGTATTTACCGGAGAACCGGCGACAATCTCCCTCATGGATCCCGAAGTATCAATTATAAACGCTATGGATAAAGGCGGTTTAAAATCTGTTTTTCGGTTTGCTTCAAGTTTTAATTCTATAAAAAGTTTCTGATCCGGGGTGTCTGCCATTAGGTAACTTCTATGCGGAATAATTTTTACGTCGAGCAGTTTAGACATAAAATATCTCCTAATTTTTTATATAACAAATTATACTATTATTTATTATTATATAATTTAAAGAATTTATGTCAATTTAAATTATTACGTTTAATTATTACGTTGCCCATAATATTTTTAAATGATATAATTTTTTTAATTTAAATGCATATTATAATTTTAATCATATAATATTATAAGATTAAAAGGTTATAAATTTATTAATTATACCGAAATAATAGAAGATATAAAAATGGACACAAATTTAAACTCTTGCCCTAAAAAAAATAGCGGAGAGCAAAAACTCGGAGAAATTTTAGTATCTAACGGTTTAATAGGAAAAACGGATTTAGAATCGGCTTTCAAAAAAGAAAATTTACCCCTTAAACCTTTTATAAAAATTCTTATAGACGAAAATAAAGTAAAAGAAAACGAACTTGTAGATTTTTTATCTAAATTTTATAAAATAGAATACGTAGATATAAACGCCGTAGATATTCCAAAAAACGTCATCAATATAATTCCTCCCGACAAGGCTTTAAAATGCCGCGTTATACCTTACAAAATAGAAAACGGAAATCTTTATTTGGCTGCATATGATCCTACAAGAATAGACATTGCCGACGACATAGGATTTATTACGGGATTTCCGGCATTATATTCGGTATCTTCTTTTTCGCAAATAATGAATGCAATGTCTAAACATTACAATGCTTCTTATCTGCTCGATAAATTTAAAAGCGATGAAAATTCAGAGCAAACGATTGCGGAAGACGGCAAAATTAGCGACATAACAAAAGATAAAATCAGCGAAAGTGCGGTAGAAAAATTCATAAATAAAGTTATAAGCGATGCAGTAGAACGCGGAGCAAGCGATATACATATAGAAAATTACAGAAAGTTTTCAAGGATAAGATTCCGGATAGACGGGAAGCTTATCAGATATGCCAATATTTCTTCAACTGCAAAATCAAATATAGTATCCGTAATAAAAATAAAATGCGAGCCTAATTTAGATATATCCGAAAAACGATTTCCTCAGGACGGAAGAATTTCTACTTCGGTTTCGGGACAAGAAATAGATTTAAGAGTATCCTTGGCGCCGACGCTTTTCGGCGAAAAAATAGTCATGAGGATATTAAATAAATCGTCTCTGATATTCGATATAAACAGGGTGGGGTTTTCGCCGGCTCATTTAAATATATTAAAATCGGCAATAAATAAGCCTTTCGGTATGATACTCGTTACCGGGCCTACCGGCTCCGGAAAAACTACGACGCTTTATTCTATATTAAGCGAATTAAATAAAAACGAATCTATAAATATATCTACGGCGGAAGACCCTATAGAATACGATTTTCCGGGGATAAATCAGATACAGATAGACGAAACGCTTAAAAATTCTAAGACCGGCGCAACTTTAAATTTTGCCGAAACTCTACGATCTTTTTTAAGACAGGATCCCGATATAATTATGGTAGGGGAAATCAGGGATTACGAGACTTCTTCCATAGCTATTCAGGCTGCGCTTACGGGACATTTAGTTCTTTCGACTATTCATACAAACAATGCCTCGGCTACCGTAACGAGATTAATAAATATGAATATCGAGCCTTTTTTAATTTCATCAAGTTTAAATCTTATTATTGCGCAAAGGCTTATAAGAAAACTCTGTTTAGAATGCAAAGAAGAACTTGACGAATCTGCCGTAAAAAAACTCGGAATATCCGCCGCATATAACGATAGCGATAATTACCGTCAAAATAAAAATAATTATTTTAAACTTTATAAAGCTAAAGCAAAAGGATGCCCGACATGCAATAATACCGGATATAAAGGCAGAATACCAATATACGAAATGCTTGAAATAAACGATGAAATAAGAAGACTGATAAACGGTAACGCGGCTGAATCGGAAATAGAAAAGTCGGCAATAAAAAACGGAATGAAAACTCTTTCGGACTCTGCAAAAGAAAAATTTTTAAGCGGCGTTACTTCTTTGGAAGAAATATTGCCGTATATTAAAAGCAATAAACGTGAAGCATAGTAAAGTAAAACTAAAAACCATCTAATACAAAAAAATGGGACAGATTTATATTTAAAATCCGTCCCATTTCTATATCAGAAATTATAGCCCGACTCGTCATGCTGCGTAATATCTAAACCCATTGCCTCGGTTTCTTTATCTACGCGAAGACCCATAACTTTGTCTATTACTTTAAAGATTATATAACTCATCGTAAACGAATACGCCGCAACGCATACTACTGTCAACAGCTGAATCCACATTTGACCGGGATTGCCGTAAAACAAACCTCTTCCTGCCGAATTAATCAGCGGGTCGGCAAACAAACCCGTTGCAAGCGCTCCCCATGCTCCGCCTATAGCATGAACGTTAAAGGCGTCGAGGGCATCGTCGTAACCTAATTTCGGCTTTACGAAAACTACCATAGAATAACATATTACTCCAGCTACGAAACCTATAATAATAGAATCTATAGGATTAACAAAACCGGATGCCGGAGTTATAGCTACAAGTCCAGCTACGGCGCCGGAAACCATGCCGAGAGTAGTCGGTTTTCCGCTTCTTATCCATTCGGCTATCATCCAGCCTATAGCAGCGGCTGCCGTAGCGGTATTCGTTACCAAAAATGCCGACGTTGCCAAAGGGTTTGCCTCTAAGGCGCTTCCCGCGTTAAATCCGAACCAACCGAACCATAAAAGAGCGCCGCCCAGAATTGTATAGCCTAACTGGTTTGGCTGAACTATATTTTCCTTCATATAACCTTTTCTTTTTCCCAGAACTAGCGCTCCCGCAAGACCTGCTACACCGGAATTAATATGAACGACCGTTCCGCCGGCAAAATCCAATGCTCCCATTTTATTGAACAAGCCGCCTATACCCCATACGGCTTGAGCTACCGGAGCATAAACAATGGTAAGCCATACTATTGTAAACACAACCCAAGAAGAAAATTTAATTCTTTCAACCAAAGAACCGCTTACAAGGGCTACCGTTATAATTGCGAACATAAGTTGAAACATTACGTAAATATAGGAAGGAATCTTGCCGTCGTATCTTGAATGCTGATTTTCTTGCATGGCAAATAAGCCTATATATTTAAGACCGCCTATTACTCCGCCAAAAGAATCGGGGCCGAATGCCAAAGAGTATCCCCATAATATCCATATAATACTTACCGTACAAATAGCGATAAAACTAAGCGAAATTGTATTTAAAACGTTTTTTCTTCTAACCATACCGCCGTAATAAAAACCTAGTCCGGGCGTCATTATTAAAACCAATGCGGATGAAGCAAGCACCCATGCTATATCTCCGCTGTTAAACGCCGGAACCTTAGAGCCTGCGGCAAATACGGGACTTACCCACGAAAACATAACCAGCAGCAGTCCTCCTAACAAAGACCATCCGTATATTAATGGTATTTTAAAATTTTTTAATTTTTTAATGAGATCCATGATTTCCCATTCCTCCTTAATATTTATTTTTAAGATACTGCGCATTTTCTCTATCTACATGCTAAAAATTATGCTAAAAATTTAATCATTTTGTATTTTAAAGCGATATTAATTAGATTGCGGATTCTCCTTTTTCTCCGGTTCTAATACGGACGGCTTCTTCTACAGGCGATATAAATATCTTTCCGTCGCCGATATTGCCGGTTTTAGCGCTCTTTTCTATCGTTTCCACGATGCTTGAAATCTGGTCGTCGGAAGCGATTATTTCCATTTTGGCTTTTGGAACGAAATCTACCCTGTATTCCGCTCCCCTGTAAAGTTCCGTATGTCCTTTCTGTCTTCCGAAACCTTTAACTTCCGTAACGGTAATCCCATGAATTCCTATGCCGTTTAAAGCTTCCTTAACGTCGTCTATTTTAAACGGCTTAATTATAGCCTCTATTTTTTTCATTTTTAATTTCACCTCCTTTTTATATTATTTTTTAGCCCGTTCAATATATCAAATCTATCAAACCCAATCAGGAGTAAGCAAATAAATAAATCTGACACCTTTAAAAGCTGTAAAGAATCATTAAGTTCACGGTGTTCTGTTGAGAGTGGGTTTGCGAACCGTTTGAATCTAAATATACATTATGGTTAGCGCCTTGATGTTCAAGTTCAAGCCTGAACTGGACGTCTTTAAAGTTTTTAAAAGACGGCTGATAAGCAAAAGTAAGGGTAGAATCTATATACGTATCGCCGACTCCAGGAGTACTGGTCATCTCCCACATGCCGTTCTGGTCGTATGCGGCAGTTTCCCGCAAAGTTTCCGCAATCTGCCCGAAACCGTAATTATGCTGGTGGTGGATATAACCCGCTATGCCGTAAAAACGGGATTTATCGTAAGTATTGCTTGATGTTTGGACTAATGGAGGAGTTGGATATTCAACCTGTCCCGCCGTTAAACCGTTATCGTTAAGCACGGAATCGTTTATACCTCCGCCTAAGCCTAGTTCGTAGTCTAAAACGAAAGACCAGTCGGGATTAGGGCTTAATACGCCGTCTATATAGCCGTAAAAGCTTTTATTGAGGTTGTCTTCGTAAAGCGTGCTTCCGCCCGTGCC
>JAJYWW010000040.1 GCA_021791295.1 bacterium
GTCCTGCACTCTGTCCAGATGAGCTACGGACACTATATAAATTAGCATTGCTTAATAGAAAATTAAAATTTACATATATTATATAATATATGTATGGGGAAAAAAAATAAAAAAAACATACTGTTGGATTTATTACATTATAATGCTATAAAAATGTCTTATATCGTCGAACAAAATTTAGAAGGAATTTTAAACGAGGTCATTACAAATAATTACAAAATACACGACAGCGAAATAAAAGATTTTATCTTTAATAAAAATAAGAATGAATTTGATATTATATGCGAAGAAATTAATAATTTATCGGTAAAAATATTGGAAAAAGACGAAATAATATTTTTCAAACCAATATTTAAGAAAAAAAAGATTAAACGAGTAAATGCAATCTATAAAACACTGCATATAATAAAATTTACGGAAAACATAAAAAATATTTACAATAATTTAGAATTAATAAAATTAAATATAAACGAATTATATAAATATCCCGTGCTTAAAGTTCAAACTTATATACCGGAGTTATGTCTTTACCTGAGCGCTTTTTTTAAGGAAAATATAGATATTTTTTTTATGGAGATAAACCATGGAGATATAAAAGAAAGAAAGAAAATAGTAATGGATAAGCTATATAAAATAATATCGCTTGGAAACAAAATAATAAACGAATTCTATATAAACATTATATCCGACGAAAAAAGCGATATTCAAAACGGAGGCCATGTAATTTATCATTCCAATATAATATCTATAATGCAGATAATATCTATTAACTGTGCCGATTTTAACCTTTTATAATTTTATAGTTTTTCAATTATTTTTTTAAAATAATTTTTTAATTATGTCTTATAAAATTAATGACTATTAAGTCACTATATGATAAAATTTAATTTATGTACTCTAAAGAATATAAGAATTGGATTTTATTGTTACTCGTAGCCTTTTTCTTTATGGTTATGCTCGATATGAGCATAGTAACTATAGCTATACCTAAAATCATGTCAAGCTTAGGCGTAAACCTTGAAGACGTCGATTGGGTAATGATAGCTTATAACGTGGCTACGGCAATAATAATTATGCCCATAACGTTCATAATAAGAAAAATAGGGCTAAAGATACCTATTGCCCTTAGCATAATATTTTTCACTATTTCTTCCGTAGCTTGCGGTTTTGCAACTTCTATAAACATGCTCATAGCATTTCGTATCATACAGGGGCTTTCGGGCGGAGGTATTGCGCCTCTTGGATTAGCGCTCATGGGCAGGGTTTTTGAGCCGCATGAAAGAGGAAGGGCAATGGGAATATGGGGTATCGGAGCAATGGCGGCTCCGGCTATCGGTCCTACGCTCGGCGGTTGGATTACCGACCATCTTACATGGAGATGGGTATTTTTCGTTAATGCTCCTATAGCCGTAATAACTCTTATAGGAATACTGATAATAATGGAAGACGATCATAAAGGGCTTAATTTTAAAGCAAATTTTGATTTTTTAGGTTTTGCTTTTTTTGCAATGGCTATAGCCTTCATACTTATAGCTTTTAATGAAGGACAGAATAAAGGATGGGATTCAAGCTACATTCATATCTGCGAAATTTTAAGCGCCGCCGGTTTTTTTCTGTTTTTTTTATTTGAACCGTTCATTTACCATCCCTTGATAGATTTTAAAATATTTAAAAATTATAATTTTACGCTTATAACTTCTATTAATGCGGTTAGGGCTATAGCCTTATTCGGCTCGCTGTTTATTATGCCCGTATATCTAGAAAACATAATGGATTACACTCCTTATATGACCGGTCTTATTATGATGCCGTCGGCGATAGCCGTCGCATTATCGGCCCCTCTTTTCGGCAAAATGGCGGATAAATGGGGGCCAAAATATTTTATTGTTTTCGGCATGCTGACGACGGCTATCTCCCTCTTTTTATACTGGAATCTTTCAACGCAGTCAAGCCTTTACGATATAATATATCCTTCAATTATAAGAGGCATAGGGCTTGGCATGCTATATTCGCCAATTATGAGTTCAGGCTTAAATTCGGTCAAAAAAGATCAGATACCGGAAGCATCCGGACTGCTGCCTATAACCATGAGGCTTGCTTCCGGTTTCGGCATTGCTTATTTTGCAAACTATCTGGCGACGAAAAAGGTATATTATCTTACAAGATACGGGGGTAAAATAAACTACAAAAACAACGCTTTTATCAAAATGAAATCGATGTTTAACAGCAACGGGTCTTTTAGAGCAAATACCGGAGTTCTGGCTAATTCGGCAAAAATAAATCCCGGCATGGGCTTTATAGATTCAATAGTAAAAATGTTTGCGACGGTTCAATCCTACGACGATGTATTTATAGTTGCAGGGGTCATATGCCTTTTTGGAATTTTGCCGGCTCTTATGCTAAAAAATAAAATACACCGTTAATCGTTTAAATATTTATATAAAATTTTTCCTTTACGGGAATAAATTATTTTTGAAGATTCTATTTTTAAAATAAACACGCCGCCTATATTTTCTCCGGTGTGGACATAATGTTTTTTACCGTTTATTTTCAATAAGGCAGTATTGCCGCCCGTAAATATTAAAGCCACTCCCCGCTTATTTTTTTCTGAAAATCCATTAAATTTTAAATTCTTAACGATATTGCTTAAATTTGCGCCGTTACCAAAATTACGATTCTGATTCATGGAATCCGGCGCAGGTTTTGCAGCATAACCTGCGACCTCGTTTCTTTGGGATTTTGAGGACAGAATAAAAAGCCTGCCGTATTTTCCGTATTTTTTATTTGGAATATTAAAAATATCCTTAAGCGGTTTTTTCGATAGTTCACCCGATTCGGCTTTTTGTCTGATATCTTTATCTTTAACGATTAAGTTTAGCTTAGTAGTTCCTCTATTTCTATACTGCGTCTTATGCAAAATATTTAGTTTTTTATTATTTCCCGATTTGAACCTGCTTAACATCGATAGCACCGCTATAAATATAAAAAATGCAAAAATAATAACGGCAAATTTTTTAATTTTAGATTTCATCAGCCCCTCTTTATATTAAATTTTATTTTATTTTAAACTCACGAGTTTTGCGTTTATAACCGCATTTATTTTTCTTCCCGATTTAATATTAATTTTTTTTATTTCGAACGGAAACGATTTAAGCGTCTTTATTAATGAAAATAATGCATCTATGTCTGAAAAATTACTCAATACTACCTTAAAGTTAGTTGTTTTTAAATAAGTGTCTTGTACATTTTTCATATTTTTCGTCTTTTTCATACTAATTTCGATATTAAATCCGTTTTCTTTTAAATACCTCACATAAGATAAAAAAGATATCATATAACTATAAAATTCATGTTTTCCGGCCGTAAATTTAATAATTTTAATCTTATTATCATTCTTAAGATGAATTTTTAACTGTTTTACGATATTTTTTTTGTGAATATAAGATTGATTTAATTTATAAAAACCGTTTATAGAAGGTATTAACCCATGCATCAATATATAAGCCGAAATTAAAGATAATAAAATTAATACTATCGACCTTTTGTTCTTAATTTTTTCCATTTTGTATTATTTTTTAATTTATAGTATTTACAATATTAATTTACTTATTTATTTTAATAATCCTAAAAATTTCATTATCGGTTTCCCCGATTTGTCAAAAAAATATTTAACGCTTAAAGTTTTTTTATTATTAAATTTTTTTGATATAGAATTATAATCATGCGAGAACTTTCTATAGCCGCCCGTATCAAAAACGGTTGCGTTAAAAATATATAGGGTTTTCGATTTTATAATATTTATTTTTTTTATTTTGACGGTTTTCGGCAAAAGCGAAAAAAAATTTTTCAAATAATTTACGATATTAACTTTAGAAAAATGTCCGTTAAATAAAATTTTGCTTTTATCTTTATCTATTTTTAAAGATAAAACGGAAATTTTTTTGTTCATTTCGCTTATCTTTCGCCGTTCGTAAAATGTTTTTTTTCCGTAAGATACGAGCAGTACTTCCATAAAAAATATAGCAAATATTAAAACTGCGATATAAATATTTTTTGCCCTATTTTTTTTATCTTCTATTTTTTTAAATTTTATTTCTATATTTTCAAAATGAGGGGCGGTTTTGCTTATGCTTTCAAAATATTCAAAAAAATCTTTAGCGGTAAAACTTAATATTTCCACATTTCCGAAAAAATTTTTAAAATCACGGCAATCGCAATCGGCAATTATCTGCTCTATTTTAATGCCTGAATTTTCGGAATCTATTTTAGTTTTTAAAATATTAAGATTGTCGAATAGCATATCCGCCTTAAAACTTAAAACCGGCATTATGCTAAAACCTTTTGAAATCACGATTATTTTATATATGTCATCAGTTTTTTCTATAAATAAAAAATCTTTTTTCAGGTAAACGCCGTTAAATTTTTCTTTTAAAAACTCTATAACCAAATAATCGTATGGAATAACTATATCTATCCCTTGAAATAGCGCATAATATTTCTTGATATTTAAAGGCAAAGTATGATAAACGCCGTACTCTCCGTTTATACCGTAAGTAAAAAAATACGATTCGTTCTTATAAGATTTTCCGACGTAACGGCTTAAATAAAATTTTTTACCGTCTTTTAATCTTTTTTCCGGTATAATCGAAAAATTTATATTTTTAGATATTACCGAAACTGCATGATTTATCACGACAGCAGATGCTTCTTTTGTATAACCGTCGATAATACTATGCGAAAAAAATGATTTTTCGCCGTCAAAATACTGATATATATCGTATTCTTCAAGATAAATGAAATTTTTATACATAATAAAATTCTTTTAATCTAATTTAATAATTTTTTAGGTTTAATTTAATTTTATAAGGTCGGGAAGATAATTTGCCGGTATTTTTATTTCATATCCCGCAGGTTCTACTTGAACGTAATTCATTCCCGCTTTCCAATATGAATACATTACGTTTCCGTAAACTTCTGGAAGATACTCGCTCTGAAACGCACCGCCTACCCAATAATTTTCCGTATAGGTAACACCGGAATTGTTTGTATATGAAGAACCTCCGACGCATTCGGAATATGGATTGTTCGCATAGCTCAATATTGCACTATTTCCGTCAATAGATTCTACTATGAAATATAGCTTTAAATAGCCTTCCGTCCAGTCTCTTGACCATCCGTTATTATTGGGACGACTCATAGTTTGCGTAACGTAACAAATTGCCCCTGTAATATAAAAACTTCTTCCTACGTATAGTTCATAAGTTCCGCCGCCTTCATTGCTTAAAGCTATCGGATCTATATAAATTATTTCGTTTCCATCGACTAACGAACTGCCGGGTATATCATGCCTTATTTCTTTATAAAAATTAAAATAATCGTAAGTTTCGTTGTTTTGCGAAGGAGTAACGGCAAGAGTATAGCTGATTTCCTGAGCGGTACCGTTCTGAACGGCATTATTTACCCTTAAACATATTTTAGTATCGTCGTCCGTTTTTATGCTTCCATATATGCAGTCGGAATCCGGATTATCCCCTACAAAATTTATGCCTATGCCTTTCGCTATATACCCTGCAGATTGAAGAGAACTTATATCGCTAAATTTACTATTGTTATTAACATACGTGCTTTCGGCATTTATTAAAGTATTTGCCAAAACCGATACATTTTGAGCTTTGTTTTCGTATACCATACCCTGAAGGGCAGGTATGCTTAACGCCGCCATTATTGACAAGACTATCATCGAGACAATAATTCCTGCAAGAGAAAACCCTTTATTATTTCCCGTAATTTTAGTAAAGTTCATATTTATAACACCTCCATTTTTAAAAAAGACTTACGACGGATGCAAAAAAATCGGTTATTGCCTGCGTTACTTTAGTTAATAAATCGGCCTGCGTCCCAACGGTATTGGTATAATTGATACCTCCATTGGCGTTGGGACTTACGTTTATAGAGGAAAAGGATGAATATCCCACCGTATTAGAATTCAAAGAAGAACTAAAAGAAGGCGGGGCGTCGCTTAAATTGAAAGTTACTGCACCTAAACCGTTAATATCGGAAACCTGCCCTGTCTTACCCGTTATCCCTCTGCTTATTTCTTTAGCGACTATATCTTCATTAGCCAAATTTAAAGGAATGTAAATTTCAAGCAATTCGCTTTTTAGATTTATACATATATTTGCCGTACTTTTAAAGAGTAACTTTTCTAAGCACGTATCTCCTTGAAAATTATAAATTTTGATAGGACTTAAATATGCCGGCTTATTGTTTTCTAAACCTGCAATATCGGTAAAAGTTCCATAGTTTTGAAAATAAACATGTTCCGCCTTTATTAATAAATCAGCGGTATTAACGATATTTTGCGCTTCAGTATTATATATTTGGCCCTTCGGCATATCGGACATACCGAAAGAAAATTTGGGAAATAAAAATATGTAAAAAATGAGCATTATATTTAAAATAAGGTAATAAAAGTAATGTTTCATATAAATAACCTTTAACAGTTTTTTTATGGATTTAATTAATTTTAATTCAATTTTCGCTTGTTTTATCAATTATCAGCCTGTTAATTAAACGTAAAAGTCAGGCTTCCCTGAAAATTTGAATTATTTGCCGAAGCTGCATTCCCGTTAAACAGATCCGTCAAACAATTTTGGCCGCTGCCTATGTTAAAAACTGGACTGCCGTCCGTATCTACGCCGGATATTGAGTTTTCTAAAGAATTACATATATTTAATGCCTGTGCATTCGTCATCTGGGGAGCGTTTATACCGATTACGTAAATATACTGTCCGGGATTTGAATCGGTAGAAATTTGATAAGCGGAAACAAAACCGGCATTAGGCGGCATAACGTTATTGCCGCTAATCGTCCATGAAGAAGGAAGCAGGTTGTCTTCCTGCATAGCATAAGGAAGAGAAACGCCCGCAGGGGGAATTATGCTCCCGCCGTTTACCTGCATATAAGAATTTACGGCCGATTCTAATTTAGTAACCGATTGAACGGTCGCCGTAACGTTTGAAGAACCTATCAATCCGTTATAAACCATTAGTCCCCCTGCCGAAAGTATTCCGACGACTATCATTGCGACTATTATTTCCATAAGGGTAAAACCGTTACCGTTATTATAAATTTTCGTCGCGTGTAAATCTGATTTTTCATTAATTTTTTTGCTTTTTTTGTTTTTAGTTTTAAATTCTTTCTTTTTTAGCGCAATCATAATTTTCCTCCGGATGAATTTAATTTTTTTGTTTTTTAGTTTTAAAATTTATTAATAATTAGCAGACAGACCCACCATTCCCTGAATAAGCGGCAGAAATAAAGAAAAAAACATTAATAGCAGAAAAAATACTGCGCCTATCATTGCAAGCAGAAATAATCCTTTAGTAAATATCTTCATATATCTGTCTGCTTTTTCCTTAAATTCTTTCGACAGGCGCAGAACCGTTTCGGATAAAAAACCTCCTATTTCACCATACCTTATCGACTCTACGGCATCATCCGGCAAAAAATCGGCTTTACGCAAAGAATCAAACAGCGTATTGCCTTTAATTAAATCTTGATAAACCGATTTAAATTTATTTCTAAAATAAACTTTAGAACTGTTTTTTTCAAAATAATCGAATACTGCATTAACCGTCACGCCAGAGGATATCATTAAAGAAAATTGATAAAAAATCCAGTTTAAATAAGAGTAATTTATAATATTTTTTAACTGCGGTATATTTTGCAAAAAAGAAAATGCTCTTGTTTTTATTCCAGACAAATCCGACAAAAAAACTGCAAAAATAAGAGTTGCAAAAAACATTATATAGATAAAAATATTTTTTAAGCGTTCAAACAATTTCAGCACATAAACCGTTGATACGGGAATATTCGGAAACTGCTTAAAAAATACCGAAAAAGCCGGAACGACGTAATAAAGAAAAACCGAAAAAGCTATAAACAAAAATAAAAACAAAAATAAAGGATAAGCCAAAGTTCCGATAATATTTTTTTTGTAAATATTTTTAGTTTCGAAATATTCGGATATTTTTAAAAAAGATTCCGAATAATCGCCTGTATATTCCGCTAAGTCTATTAAAGAAAGCGCTATTTCTTCAAAATTATTCATCGCAAAAATTTCCTTAACGCTTTCCCCTCTATCCAACTGATAAATGCAGCTTTTTATCAATTTTTTACGATTTTTTATCTTTGACCGCTTATGACTGTAATATAGGCGCTTTAATAAATATAGCAAATCATATTTTTTTGAAGATTCGGGCGCTGTTATATCTTTGTCCATATAACTAAAAGATTTGCCGACTGAACCGGTAGATTTAACAAGATGGTGCAGTTCGTTAAAAAATATAGAAAGCTCGGCGTCTTTCATTCCTCCGTTGGCGGTAGGGTTTATTGCGTTTAAAAAAATATTGGGTAAAACAAAAGACGGCATATAGCCTTCTTCTAAAATCAGCGTTTCCGCATCGGAGAAATTCTGCGCCTTAATATTTTTTATCAGACTTTTACCTTCCGGAGTATAAAACCTGACTAAATAATTTTTTAGCATAAACCTACCTCGATAAATTAAAATAAACTTGAGGATCTATCTCGCCTGCAAGCAATTTTTCAAATGCCTGCGTTTTTAAAGATTTAAATCCCGATAAATTCATTAAAACGGATTCTAAATAAGACTGCTTAAGCAATAAATTTAAGTCTTTATATATTTCTTCTTTTACCGCCTCGTTAAACTCGGCAATTTCTATAAGCGGTTTTCTTTTATCGTATCCGGTTCCGCCGCACCTATCGCAGGTTTTTTCACCTCTTACGAAAACTGCACCGATATATTCGACATCTTTAAAATCCGCAGCCATATTCACAAATTTTTCCGTATTCTTATTGCCGTTATTCTCTTTTATGTTCATTCTATACGCCGTTTCGGCGGTAAACCGCAAGTCCTGCATAAGAGCTTTTTTGTAGATAGAGGGGAGTTCTTCAAAATATATCCTTTTTTTGCATTCCGTACATAACGGATTATACAGCCTTTGCGCCGTTACTAATCTTAATACCGAAAATAGCTGAACGACGTCTATATTTAAAGATTTAAATCTTCCGAATATCGACAATGACGAATTAGCGTGAAGCGTGGTAAGAACGAGATGTCCCGTTTCTGCGGCGATAAGCGCATGTTTTGCGGTAATTTCGTCCCTTATTTCTCCTATCATCATTATATCCGGCTCGCTTCTCAACATAACCCTGACGGCTTCGGGATATCCAAAATCTTCAGATATATTCATCTGCGTTATATTCGATTCGCGTAATTCTATTTCTACCGGATCTTCTATTGTCAAAATCGTACCTTTTTTCTGAGATAACAGTTTAAGCATTGCATAAAATGTAGTAGTTTTCCCGGAACCGGTAGGTCCGGTAGCTATAATAAGTCCGTTTGGATGTATATAAGATTTTTTGAGCAATTCGGCTCTTTCTTCCGTAAAACCTATCGATTCAAAGTCGAATACTTTATTTAAACCGTGAATTCTCATAACCGCTTCAAAAAGCATTAGTTCTTTGTCGAGCTTTGACGAAATAGGTAAAAATGCAACCCTAATGCTAACCTTTAATCCCTTATAAAAATTTGAAACAAAAATAAATTTTGCGTCTAATCCTTCGCCTTTTTTTAAAGTAACCTGGCAACTTGCGGCTATAATATTTATTATCCTCTGACCAGACTCTAAACTAAGGGCTCTTATGTTTTCCTGATAAATTTCTCCGTCCATAATAATCATGTAAAAATTTTCCGTTCTTTTTATCCTTAAATTAGGCGACCCTTTTAATAACGCGATTTCAATCGCTTCATTTAAAATTTCTTTTTCTGAAAACTCTTTATTGCTAATAAATATCTTGCTTAGCGCTTCGTAAATTTTGCTTTTCGTGGAAATAGCTATTTTATAAGATTTAAGATGTTCGTCGAAAGCCATTTTTTCCGATAAAGAAGATGTAATTTCATTGCAAACTATATAGCAGACACCGTCTTTTTTTGCTATTACGGCTGGAATATCGTATAGCAGGGCAAAACCAAAATATTCGTTTTCCTTTTTATCTATATGAAACGAATTTAAATCGCCGAAAAATTCTCTGCCTGAACTGCCTGCGGTATAAAGAGCTATATCTGCATCCGTAACATAACCGCAGTCGGTTAATATTTCGCCCAACCTTTTTTTGCCTATAGACTGCATAAACAGCGCGTCTCTTAGCTGTTCTTCGGTAAGCTTTCTTTTAGATATAAAATATTCGCCGATTTTCATATAACTAAAAAGTGAATAAAATTTATTATTGATTTATTTTTTATATTTTTCTCGTTCGCTTATAAATCTTTACACATCTTTACTTTTATACGCCTATATGTCTAAACTAAAACTCGGCTATAAATTTTTATTTTTATGCTTATTTTACTGCATGCCTTTAATAAATTTAGCTTTATCTGATTATTTTAGGCGTCAGCATTATAAGCAGGTCTTCTTTTTCATCAGTATCGTTTACAGATTTAAAAAGATCGCCAAACAGCGGGATTTTAGACAATATAGGAATCCCATACGTATTTTTAACTTTATCCGTCGTTAATATTCCTCCTACAAGTATAGTAGAACCCGATTTTACGTTTACGGTATCCGAAAAACTTTTCGATTCTATTACCGGATTACTGAAACTTTCCCCGCCGATTGCAAAAGACTGATAGCTTGTAATTGAATTATCTATAAGACTTAAGGTTACGGACACAGAATTATTCTTAAAATTTATATGCGGAGTAAAAGATATAGAAAGTCCGGTTTGAACCTGCGATATAACAGGATAAGTTTCCGTCTGCGACAAACTGAGCGCCATAGTCTGAATACTTGAAACATATGGAGTTATGGTGCCGGACGATATAAGCCTCGTTTGTCCGTCCATTAAAACAAGCCTTGGCTGCGATATAACATTAACCGCCCCCTGAGTCCTCAAGGCGTTTAAAATTGCGCTGTTGCTTCCCGAACCGTTAAAACCTATATACGGCGCATTAGAAATATTGTTTGAAGACGCAAGCCGAGCCGAAACCGATAAAGAATCCGCCCCGAAAACATTAGATTTAAAAGCCTGATTGAATAATAAATTCCAGTTTATTCCCGCTTGAAATCCTTTGTTCAGACTTACGTCTATTACCTCGACTTTTAAAAACACCTGTTTTGAAAGAAACTTATTTATTCTTTTTATATAACCCGCAACCTCGTTTACGTTTGAAACCCTGTCTTTAACCCATATCAATCCGTCTTTCGGATTAATAAAATATTTTCCGTTTTTAGTTAACATTTCTTTTATATTTCTTGAAATTATAGAATACAGGCTGTCCGATTCCGACAGCGTAAGCGACAGAGAACCCGAAGGATTGCCGGAATTACCGCCGCTACTGCCGGAATTACCGTTTACGCCGGAGTTTATTAAACCGGACGGTAAAGAGTTTGAAGCCGAAGTTTCAGAATTTCCGCCTGCAATACCCATACCGCTACCTTCCGGCATTTCTTGAGTATTTCCGTTATTAATCCCGGAATTAACGCCTCCCCCTTCTCCCATACCGCTCATGCCTACAGTCGAAGAAAAAGCAGATAATAGGTCAGATACCGGAATATGAAATGTTTTTTCTTCTACGGCATAAACATAAAGCATTTTATTTTTATAATTGTAAGCAAAACCGTTAGAAACCAAAAGTCCGTTCAAAACTTTATACAACGGAATATCTTTATAATATACTTCGTTCTTCAATTTATTCGGAAAACCGCTGTAAATTACAAAAGGAACTCCCGTTTCATGAGATAACGTCATTAAAGCGGATTTTACGCTTCCGTTTCCGGAAAGCGAAATTTTTTGCTTCAAAAAATAAGGCATATTCATATTCATTTTAATTAAACTTTTTTTGCAGATTTCTCCGTTTATTTCTTTGCAACCCTTATTTTTATTAACTTTTACGGATAGACTATTTTCCTTTTTCCCATCGAAATTAATATGTACTATTTCTGCTTTTTTAATTTTTATCCCGTATTTCTTGAGTAATCCGTTAAAACTGTTTTGATTCTTATTATAAGCTGCGCTTACTTTGACTGATAAAACCATACCGATACTTGCAACTGCGGCAATAAACATAAATGCCGATAATTTTTTGTTTTTAATTTTCATAATTTTTTTGTTTTTAATTAAGTTAATTTTTTAAATATAATTCAATTATATTTTTTTAATGTTTCCACATTATGACAATTTTGTTACATTTATATTAAATTTTTGTTAAATTTATGTTACAAATCAAGCAAGACTATAATAAAAATCTTTATTGAAAGGTTTTTTACATATATCTATGCAAAAATTTATGAGGATATTTTAATAGAATATAAAATGACGATAAACGGTCAACTAAATTAAATATTGAATCTACAGATAAATTTTGTTCGGCGCTGCTCGATGTAAACTGTTTCTTTGTTTGGCTTAATGCGCGCTTTCGACGGAACGCACTTTTGACGGAACGCATTTCGATAAAACGCATTTCGATAATTGACAGAAATAGGTATAAATGGTATTATTTATATATTAAAGATAATACTATCCAATTATGCGTTCATAGCTCAGATGGATAGAGCAACAGCCTTCTAAGCTGTGGGTCGCAGGTTCGAATCCTGCTGGACGCACCATTTAAAACAAGGATTTGCGGTAGGTTTAAAATAGTTAATTTTTTCGACTGTGCACTAATTTGTGCAAAAAGATTTCTCTAAGACGCCGTCAGCAATCTGTTTAACAATTTGATTTAAGCCTTCCTTTGCGATGTTATTGATAGTAATGCTTCAGTTTTGACCATCTGCGGGAAGAAAGAGCCGCTTCTGTCACGGGAATATCCATATTTCAATCCGTATAAACGGCATGCGTTTATTAACACGGATTGAAATATGAAAGAGCCGGAATGGGTCTTTACGGTCTTGGTATTATAGCCGTTTCTTCTGTTGGCTTTGCCGGAAAGAGCGTCCTCGGCTATATGAGATTATACTTCGGCATATATTCTTTTGCATGCTTTGAAAAGCACTGCTTTTCAGCAAAAGAATATGAGGGCTGTTTCTACCGGTTCTTTTATTGGAGGGGTTAAAACTCCGTCTTCTCCGGTCGGATTTGACGGACATTAAATCTTTAACCGCCTGGTTAAAGTCGAATGAGGAATTCTTCTTAAGTTCTTGGAAAATAGATTAGGTTCTTTGCTTCATCTGCCAGTTTCCTTGTATAAGGTTAGATTATACCGGAATATCTTTGCCGAATACTTTAGATATATTTATTTTCCTTAAATATAAAGCTTCTATCGGGCTTGACGTTATAAAGCATTTAATATAATGCTTTAAATTTAAAACCTCACCAAAAACTTCCATATCGGAAAAGTCTATCTTGATTATCTTTCCGTATAGTGCTATATTTTATTACATAGTCTTATTAATAAGAGTTTCGAGGTAAAATTAATGGGCATAGAAAGTCTAAATGATGAAAAAATTAATGAACTTTTATCTATGCCCAAAAAAGTTATAAATAATAATATTCAATGGCACAAAAAGCCAGGTCATAAAGAAAAGAATTTTTTAGTTAAAAGTATGGACAATCGCCATAATTTTAAATTATATGTGAGACAAAATCTTGCTCCTACTATGAAAGATGATTTTTCATGTGGATTAAGTTGGCTTGCGCCGAGTGGTGAAACTATTACATTAATTAGATATAATGGAAAAAGTCATACCCACACAAACCATTTCGATAAACAAAAGTTTATCTTTTCATGCCATATTCATAAAGCTACAGAAGAATATATTAATAAAGGGAAAAAATAGACGGGCATGCCAGAGATGCATCGGAAATTTATAGCAGCGTGGAAGGCGCCTTACATTGTCTCGTTAATGATTGTAAAATAAATGGAATTTTAACTGAACCCGATGAGCCTTATTTATTATAATGACTATACCCATAGAAAGGCTAAAAATAATGATTTGTGATGCACTTTGTGCCGATGTAAATATTTATCCAAAAGAAAATAATTCTTTCTTTATTGAGACCCCTTTTGCATTTAATGATGGCGACACCTATTCTATTTACCTTCAACAATTACCGAGTGGCGGATTTCGTATTACTGATTATGGTCATACATTAATGCACTTAAGTTACGAAAATGATATTGATAAATTTTATAAAGGCACAAGAAATAAAATTTTTGAGCAAATTATCAGCGAAATGAATTTAGAGGAAAAAGAGGGGGTATTTTATATGGATACGTCAAAAGAAGATATTGGATCCACTCTTTTTAGATTTGGCCAAGCAATTACTAAGATACACGATATTACCTTTTTAAATCGCTTCAGAGTAGAATCAACATTTTACGATGATTTAAAAGAATTTCTATTTAATATTGTTCCAAGCAATAATATTACGGAAAATTACATACAAGAAACAATGCCTAATGCTAAGGATTATCCTGTTGATTACCGTATTAAAGGAAAAGATTTACCTTTATTTGTTTTTGGTATTCCAAATAGAGACAAGGTTAGATTAACTACTATTATTCTAGAACATTTATTGCGAGAAAAGACCGAGTTTGATAACTTGTTGGTGTTTTCTGATCAAAGTACATTGCCAAGGAGCGACCTTGCAAGATTGTCGAATGTTGGAGGAGAGATGGTTGCATCGCTTGATGCACAAGATGATTTACGCCGTAAAATTTTAAAACGAGCAGCATAGAAGATTATTAAAATTATAATTAATAGGTTATACCAATTGCAAATACAAACAGGAGATTTAAAGAATGAAGATAGTATTGGAAATAAAAGATATCGAGAAAGCAAAAACCGTCATAAACTTTTTAAACCAGAATCCCTATATAAAAATTAAAGATATCGAAAATATAAAGAAAAAGAAAAAAACATTCGATATGAGCCAGATGTTCGGATTATGGAAAAAAAGAACTGTTACAAAAGAAGAAATCAGGGAAAAGGCGTGGGGTTATTAAAGTGCTATTATGCGATACCGATGTAATGATAGAATTCTTCAAGGGAATCGTTTCTACAAAAAACATATTGGAAAACGATATCCTGCCCGAAAATATTGTCCTAAGTTCAATTACTGTAATGAAACTCTATTTCGGGGCTAAAAGCAAAAAAGAGCTTATTCTTATTAAAAAATTTCTTTCGGCCTTTGAAATTTTAAAACTAAATGAAGAAATTACGGATCTATCCTTAAATTTAATAGAAATTTATTCCAAAAGCCACAGCCTTAAAATACCCGATGCCTTAATCGGCGCCACATCCCTTTATTATAAAATAACCTTATTTACTTATAACAAAAAAGATTTTAATTTTATAAAGGAATTAAAGTTATACTAATATTTACACAAATAATAGCCAAAGTTTTAACATTAAAACCAATATGAAGGCTCATGCAATTATCGATAATAGTGAATTGCTTGAATTACTTGAAAAGTTGGGAATATGCTATAAAAGATATAAGCACCAACCGATATATAATGTTGCGGATGCAGAAAAATATGCAAAAAATATTGACGGCGCTCATTGTAAAAATTTGTTTTTAACAGACGCAAAAGGGAAACTATATTTGGCCGTTACATTAGAGAAAAAGAGAGTCGACCTTAAAGGCGTGTCAAAGCAAATTGGAGCTAAACGACTATCATTTGCTTCGAATGATATATTAGAAGATGCACTAAATATTAAACCGGGCGGAGTTACACCTTTTGCTTTGATAAATGATATAAATAAGCATATTGTTGTGCTTTTTGACAAGGATATACTAAAGGAAAGAAAATTAAGCTTTCACCCGCTTGTTAATACTGAGACGATAACTATTAGTACAGAAGACATTTTGAAGTTTATAAATTACTGCGGGCATAAATTGATTTTTGTTGAGAATCCTTTAAAAGAATTAATGACCCCCGCCGGAAAAACAAGTCCGAAAAATAGGGTTTAAAACAGAAAAAAATAACCGCCTTTTACAGCGGCAGATAAATATCTCCTTCCATAAATGTTACCGCATGCCGGATATGAGCACGCGGCCTTTTTCTTTTTCCACACTGCATAATATTTCTCCGCCCCGCTTAGAAACCTGAACGGCTTTTAAAATGTTTTTGTTCAGCCTGTCTGCCCAGTAAGGGGCAAGTTCGCAATGTGCGGAACCGGTTACAGGGTCTTCCGGTATGCCGAATTTAGTCGCAGTTAGCTTAGATTTTTATATTAATGACCGGGTGGATGAATTAATAGATTTTAAAAACCCTGATGTTAATTGTTTAATAGTTTTATTGACATAATATTTTGCAAGGGATAAAATTAATCTATTATAGAAAACGAAGAATAATTGCTGCTATTAAAAATATAATTTTATATGGTTTAAAAAACAATATGAAAGAATATAATTATACGGTTATTTTAGAAAGAGAAGAAGACGGCGGATTTCATGCGTTTTGTCCGGCTCTTCGGGGGTGTCATACATACGGGGACACCTACGATGAAGCCTCAGAAAATATAAAAGACGCAATTAAGCTTTATATCGAAAGTTTAAAGATACATAAAAGGATTAACCGTCGTTTTTAATTTATTGATAAAAAACATATTCGGCACAGTAAAGCAATGATTATGACCGAAAGAAAAATATTATTACTTGAAGTTGCTGAATATATAATAAAACGGCGGATTATTGCTGAAGCTAAAATTTTAATCTAAACGTGGTTCTTGAGATGCTTTAAAAATAAAATATTTAGGAGGATACTTAATGAAAACTTATAAATCATTTTTTATATTAACGGCATTATTAATTTTTATCTCTTTTTCCCTTTCTTCTTGTTCCAAAAATTCTAATTCCAATAAAAGTTTAAATCAACCTAATATTCTAACGAATGCAAAAGTCAAAACCTCCGGCCGTTTAAAACTCTTTAACGTGTCTTTGCTGAATCCTAATAGAAAAACTCTTGAGAACGCAATTAAAAAAGCGGGGCTTATTCCTATTGACGAAGGTTCTAATTATTCCTGCGACAATTATAAAGTAAACGGCCAACTCAGCGGAGCCTCTAAACTATACGTCTGTTATACCCAAAACAACAGGTTTGCAAACGCCCAATACGTTTTTCCGGCTTTTATGAATACTGGACTTGTTAAACGCGTAATAACCATGGTATCCGATAAATACGGCAAGCCTGACGGCTTAAACGGAAACTACGGTCTTGGAGACGTCACGGCTTATTGGCATTTCGGTTCCGACGAAGAGATTAAAATATTCAGGGGCTGGCCTTCCACTTCCGTTTATCTAAATCTCAGAAATATTCCAAACTACCGCAGGTTTCTTTATGAACTCCATAAACAGAAAGAAAATAAAATAGCTAAAAAAGCAAAATCGCAAAGCGGCGCATTTTAAATCATTTAGGATAACCAATGTTTAAAAAAATCTTATTTTTATCTTTGTAATGCGTTATTATCGGAAAAATAATTTTAAGGCGATAAACTCGCTTTTGCAATTGAATATTTAGCGGTTGCAAGCAAAAAGCCATATCCTAACAGTTATGCAAAAAGATTCATCTATTATTATGAAAATAATGATTATAAAAAGGGTTATTCCGAAAAAAGTTTTTTTGGTACAAATCTTGTCGGTTATGAAAAATATCAAGGATATGCCTTAGTCTCAAAACCCGCAATATCAAATTTTAGCGATATCGTTGAAGTTGCCGTTATTGTTTTAATCGGCGGTATCGGTGGATTCATCTATCTTAAAAAGAAAAGAGCAAAAAAATAACTATCAAAAATAATGTAGATTAAATACCCCTTAATTTAAAGCTGAAAGTATTTTTAACATGAGAAAATTAGAAAAATAATTATTCTATTTATGATATAATAAAAAAATAATTATTCTATAGTCTTATAATTTCTTATAATTTATAATATTTAACCGAGGTATAAAAACATCATGCATATTAGTATTAATAGAGCAAAAAAAACAAGCTTACATTTTTACAATTTCGATTATATCCTTAATTTTATTTTTAGCGTTTAATAGCGGAGCAAAATGCGTTTACGCAAAAAATGTTAGAAATAAGCAATCGCAAACTATAAACAAAAACAATTCAAGGTTTATACATCCTTTAATCTTTTTTAAACATAAACGGCTTAAACTTATAGAGCTTTTAACTCAATGTCCTAAAAGATGGCGTATAGCGCTTTTAAGTTTAGAAAAAGCGGGACATATTTTAATCGAAAATCATATAAAATACAGTATTATAATAGCTGCTTACGGCCCGGGTTTAAAAGCATTCGTGATGAAAAACGATAAAAAATATGTAGATGCCATAAAAAAGCTTAATAAGTATAATATTAAGATCGTCGTATGCGGAGAATCGATGAAAGAATCCGGAGTAACTCCTAAAATGCTTTTTCCTTTCGTAAAAATAGCATATCCAGGAATATTAGGCTATATAGTCGAAAAAGAAGAGCAAGGGTACGCTTTTTTAAAGCCGTAAATAAACATTCGGAATTTATATAAGCAAAAAGGTAGGTAAAAAAAATTTAGCTAACGCTGTCAGGTATGAGGAAGCCAATCTATTAATTTATTTTAAATTTATAACCGTTATTTTTATATAAAAATAAATTAAAATAATTTTACAATCATTCATTGCCGCATTATAAAATCCAACTGCAGTTCATATAATAATTTCAAAATTATAACGTAATTATATTTTAAAATTTTATTGACATAGTTTAAAAAAAATGATATTTTAATAAACACGTTACTATTTGTTTTTATAAAAATATAAAAGCGTTATATTTATAAATATAAAATTAAAAATAATCTTTAATAATTTAACATTGAATTTATTTTAAATCTATGAAAAAAAATGATTCCGTAAAAAGCAAGTTTCGTCCTTTTAAACAATTAAATAAAGCAAGCGACCTTGTAAGACAGTTTACGCCAAACTGGTTTACTATGAATATGGGTACGGGAATTTTGTCCCTCATGCTTGGGGCTTTTCCGTTTTATGTGCCGGGTCTGTTAGAAGTAGCCAAAACTTTATGGATTATAAATATTTTTCTTTTTATAATCTTTAGCATTTTATTCATCGGCAGATTTGTTTTTTATTTTAAATCGGCGGTAAAGTTGTTCGGCCATCCGGTTCAATCCATGTTTCTTGGAGCTATTCCTATGGGCTTGGTAACTATTATAAACGGTTTTTTAAATTTCGCAGGCCCGAAAATGGTCAATCTTGCTTTCTATTTATGGTGGATAGACGTAATAATAAGCGTTATAGTAGGCATCCTTGTGCCTTTCTATATGTTTACTAACCATACCCACAGCATCGAAGACATGACTGCCGTATGGCTGCTGCCGATAGTACCCGCCGAAGTTGCTGCTTCTTCGGGAGGTTTTCTTGCTCCACATTTAGCTGCGGCGGCGGCAAGAGTAGTAGTAGTTACCGGCTATGCTTTATGGGCATTCTCGGTTCCTTTAGCTTTCGGCGTTCTCGTTATACTGTTTTTGCGTCTAGCTTGGCACAAATTGCCTCATAAGGATATGGCGGTTTCTACCTGGTTGACGCTGGGACCTATAGGTACCGGAAGTTTAGGGATTCTTCTCCTGGGAAGCGATGCGCCGCGCGCATTTATCGGCACTAAACTTTTTATTTACGCTAAAACAGCTGCCGCATTAGGTCCGATAGGAGGATTGGTTATATGGGGATTCGGTTTCTGGTGGCTGATAATAGCTTTATTATTAACAATAAGATACGTGAAAGAAGGAATGCCCTTCAATATGGGCTGGTGGGGGTTTACCTTCCCATTGGGAGTTTACACTGCGGCTACGATTACATTCTATAGAATTACGGATATCGAATTTTTCAGGGTTGCAGGGGCTATATTCGTTATAATGCTTGCAGGATTCTGGACTTTAGTTACGTCAAGAACGCTTCACGGCATGTGGCACGGATACCTGTTTAAAGCGCCGTGCCTGTCGGCGGAAACGGGTTTACCGGACGAATCTAAAGAATGTCCAATTTAATTAAATGTACATAAATATATCCTTTATTCTATAGTATAACCTCAATAACTTCTTCGACATTCATCCTTGACGATTTAGACTGTCTTTCGACTGGTTTTCCAACAGGAATTAAAGCTACGAGATTATCGGGACTTTTAATGCCGAGCATGTTTTCAATTTCGGGTTTGGCGATTAAAGGCCCCGTCATCCAGCATGCTCCAAGCCTTTCATTGTGTGCGACAAGCAAAATGTGCGCTATAAAGCTCGATACGCCTTGAAGTCCGGGATTTACTATAAATTTTCTGTTGAAATTCCTGTCTTTATTTTTATCGTTATTTTCCAGTATTTTATCGATACTGCCGACATACGGCTTCTCCACTACTGCAAGCACGACCGGCGCTTCGTTAAAAAATGCATAAACGCCCGGCGCATCTTTGCCCGTTACGTTTTTATATACGGTTTCCACTTCGCCCCTCATTTTATTAAGAACATCTTTGTTTTTAATTATATATGTAAACCAGTTTTGAGCGTTTCCTCCGCTTGGCGAATTTATAGAAATTTCGATAATTTTTTTTATCAGATTCAAATCGACGTCTTCCTGTTCAAATTTTCTTATGCTTTTTCTAGTTTTAACTGCTTCTATTAAGTCCAATTTGCATCTCCTTTTTTGTTAAACATTTATTTATATGATTTTTTATATGCCCATTTCGTTCAAAACTCAGAAATTATCATAATATTATACAACAAAAACGACTTATAATTAAAACGGCTGGTTCAATCCGAAATAATATCTGACCCCGTATTCGGAGCCGACTCTGTTGCCGAACGCTTTTGCAGCGTAAAAACTAAACATTTCGGGATATATCCCGAAAAAGTATATTTTGAAGTGCAAACCGAGTCCCGCAAAACTATATATACCGCCTTTATGAATAACCGATGGAACGGTATCGCCGAGCTTGCCTGCGCCGCCTATTACGTTTCCGGTCACGGCGGTTATATCGAAAAGGTTGTCGAATAAATTTAAGTTTAATCCACGGTATATATTTCTTTCGTAATCTGCTTCGGCAATTACGGCATCGTTGCCGATAAAAGGCTCGCTTGCAGGTATTCCCATAATGCCGTTAATACCGCCAAGATAATAATCAAGCGCCTCCGGAACGTTTCCGTCAGCAAAAACGCCTATTCCTCTTGCGGATATTATGTCGTCAGCATTTATTTTAAAATTTCTTACATACTGCAGTATAAACTGGCTGAAAGAAAAAGGCGAAAATATATTTGAATTGGCTATATTATAAGTAAAATTAAAAAATGAACCGTATTGAGGATTAATATTATAATCTACTGAATTATAGCCGTAGCCGACTGTAAATTCCGTCAGTCTTTTAGTATTTTGATAAATTATAGAATCGCCCGATGCGGAAGGACTTATCTGCATAAAATTTACCGAACCGAAAACCGACTGTCTATATGTCTGGGCGACAGGAAAAAAATTTCCAAGCTGATGCGAAAAACCTATGCTTATGCCTCTTCCGTAATATATTTTAAATATATTAAATAAAATGCCGTTTCTATAACCGTGTTTTTTTGTCAGGGTAAAATTTAGATAGCCTTCGGAACGTCCGCTGTCAGGACTTATATCGCCGCCTGCGCCGCTTAGGAAAAATTTATAATAGTCGTTTTTCTTTTGGCTTAAAATTTTTTCTTTAATCTTTTCTTTGCTTATAAGATTTAAATCGTTATTATAATAATATACTCCGTTTTTAAGCCCGTGCGTGCGCGGAAAACGCGTAAAATATATATAATATAAAGGAAATATCGGATAATTAATAACAGTATTTACGCCCTGTATAAAATTAAATTTTTTAACAATATTTTTTATATTCGGATTGCTTTTTATATATTTTTTCAAAAACGTTCTAAATTCTAAAGCAGTATATTTTTTTAATTTTTGCGAATACATGCAGTATTTGGAACTGCTGCCGCCAATGCTTATTTCGTCTATAAATTTTTTATAATTAATCGTGTTTAAATATATTAATCCTTTTATAATATTTAATTTTTGATATATATAAAAATTCGGGAAAATATTGCCGAACCTCGTACTTACTAAAATAGTTTTTGAATATAAAGGCGGCTTTAGCCATAAACTCCGCCTCAAATGAACGTAAACTATATTTATTTTTTTTAATTTCAACATATCGTATTTATCCAATAGTAATGCCGCCTTGTCTATTTTTTTATTTGACCGCCCTAAATTGTACGGATAAGGCTGAAAAAAAATTATAGATAGACCTGTTTTTACGTTAGACATCCTTTTTATTGTAAATTTTTTTGCAAATATTAAAGAAATAAAATTTGTTCTCTTGTTAATAAAAAAGTTTTTTTTATAAATTTTGCCGTTAAAAAACGCTTTATATCCAGCTTTTATTTTAAGATTAACTTTAAAATTAATATCGGTTTGGGGGTTAAATTTTTTGCCTGCGGAAATATACGGATAAAACGGCGCGTTAATTACAGTTTCTTGTTTAAAATGTCCAAAGTTGCCGATTGCCCGAGGAATTTTCGTCGTAAAAACAATTTTGACGTTATAAGATTTATATAATTTATGCATTGCCGAATTATACGATAAACTCTTTATGCTTATATATCCTCTGTTAAAATCGTAAGGGTAAAGCTGATGAAAATCAAAATCTTTTATATTTTTAGGTTTTTTATAAAAGATGTTTGGATAAAACATAATATAAAAACTACGATAAATTTTTATATATATGCCTCTGAAATTTTTATATTTATCGCCGATTTTTTTTATTTTACGGCCTTTTTCTTCATATTTTTTCTTAAAATTATACCGGATATAATTAATTATTTCACTGCCGGATATGGTTTCGGTTTTCGGATTAAAAACGGCATTTATTTTAACGGTCTGCTTAGAAGATTTGTCGCCGTAAATATGAATTATTCTTGCGTATGCGCCGCTAGTGCCGCATAACAAACAAAAAACTGCTATCGCAGAACTTAACGTTAAAACTTTTATAAAATTTTTCATTGATTTAAACCGTAAACTTTTATAATATAATCATAGAAATATTTTACATCGTACTATTTTAATTTTACCTTAAATAGTTTAAAAATAAAGCGTTAAAATATTATGGACGTTACATTCAAACTCGCGGAAATTAATGGCGTAACACTTAATAGAATCGAAAAATACATAGACGAAAGAGGATGGCTTGCTGAACTTTACAGAAGCGACGAATTAGGCGAATCCGTTTTCCCTCAGATGTCTTACATATCTTTAACTATGCCGGGAGTGCAAAGAGGACCCCACGAGCACGTATATCAAACCGACTATTTTTGCTTTATAGGTCCTTCCGATTTTAAAATTATATTGTGGGACAACAGAAAGGATTCACCTACATATATGAATAAAATAATACTGTTTCTCGGAGAAAATAAGCCTTCAGCGCTGACGGTGCCCCCGGGCGTCGTTCACGCATATAAAAACGTAGGCGGCAAAAACGGCCTCGTTATTAATGCGGCAAATAAATTATTCGCCGGAAAAAATAAAAAAGAACCGGTGGATGAAATCAGACATGAATCCGACCCCAAAACTGTATTTATTTTCGATTAGTTAGATAAATATAGTTTGGATAATCTTTATGCTTTTATAAGTTTTGTATTTCTGTAATTTAATGCTTCCAATACTGAATCTGCATCTATTTTTTCTTTCATGTCAAGGTCGGCTATCGTCCTTGAAACGCGCAATATTCTATAGTAGCCCCTCGAAGAAATATTTAATCTTTTTACGGCGTTTTGAGCAAGATTAAGAGCTTCATTCGTTGCGTTAAAATACTTTTCTATATCTGCGCTTTTTACAGACGAGTTAAATCTGATGCCGGTATTTTTATATCTGCTCAACTGAATATTCCTGGTTTTTTCAATCAATTTTTTAATATCGGCGGAATCCGGCAAATCGGCTTTAACGGTTAATTCGTCTAAATCCGCAGGATAAACCTCTATAAATATGTCGAATCTGTCGAGAATAGGTCCCGATATTTTGGTATAAAATTTATAAATTTCGGCGCTTGAACATTTACACTCATGCTTTGCGTCGCCGTAATAGCCGCAAGGACAGGGATTCATTGCGGCGACAAGCATAAAATTACTAGGCAGAATTATAGAAAAACGGCTCCTCGATAAATTAATATATTTATCTTCCATAGGCTGACGTAATCCGTCTATGGTTTTCCTGTTAAGTTCGGAAAATTCGTCTATAAAAAGAACTCCGTTATGCGCAAGGCTTATGTCGCCGGGCAGAGGGTTTGAACCGCCGCCGCCTATTAATCCGGCAAGTGATACCGTATGATGCACTGCAATAAAAGGTCTTCTTAATATAAGCCCGCTTTCCTCGCAGTCGTTTTTTTTATTTTTATTTGAAAAACTGTATATATTGGACGTCTCTAACGATTCTTCAAGCGATAAGCCGGGTTGTATCCCCTCTATACTGTGCGCAAGCATAGTTTTTCCGCTTCCCGGAGGCCCGACCATTAATATGTTATGGTGCCCTGCTACTGCGGTTAAAACGGCTCTTTTAGCAAGTTTCTGCCCCTTTATTTCAGCAAAATCGACATACTCCCCCCTCTCTTTTTTAACGAGGTTTGAGTTTTCGATAATATTTTGAAAGTATAGATTTTCTTCATTATCGCTAACATCATATTTGCCGTTTTCGTTATTTTCGTAATTTATATTTATCTTATTATTAAAATAAACCTGAGATTCTTTTTCTTCTCTTTTAAAATAACCGATTTCTCCCGAAATAAACATACATAATTCTTTTAAATCGCCGAATGCTGCAAAATCAACCCCGAGGAA
The DNA here is from genome assembly GCA_021791295.1 of bacterium. The sequence continues at coordinate 24,916 of JAJYWW010000040.1, forward strand.
TTTTGCCGAGTTTATATTTTCATATGGAATAATTAACTTTTTATTTATTTTTTTAGCTAGTATTCCAAGTGCAATTATGCCGTTAATCTTTTTTATTTTTCCGTTTAAAGACAGTTCTCCGGCAATTATATAATCGTTGAGGTTTAAAGCGCATTTAAGGAGTCGTGCGGAAATTAAAATGCCTATGGCAAGCGGCAGGTCGAATATCGGACCTTCTTTTCTTATATCGGCAGGGGCAAGGTTTATAGTTATTTTTTTAACCGGATATTCAAAACCTGAATTTTTTATCGCAGCTCTTACTCTGTCCTTGGCCTCTTTAGTTGAAACATCGGGCAATCCTACTATCATAATGCCGGGTATGCCGCCCGATATAAAAACTTCTACGTTTACCGGAACGGCTTCTATTCCGATGAAAGTCGCGCTGTTTAAGGCTATTATCATAATCCAAAACCTCTTTTTATAATAAAAATTATTAAAAACCTTTCTTATTTATTATAAAAAGAAATTATTTCAGGATTATGACAAATATATTACGATTGCGTTAAATTTTTGTTACGATTGCGTTACAATATCTTATAATCTCCAGCCTTTATCTAATGCAAGCCTGCTTATTTCGGATAAAACGTCCGCAACGTTTTTTAAATCTTTTAAAAGAGTCGAAGAAATAATATAATCAAAAGCATCTTCGTAGAATTCTTTAAAATCTCCGATTATATTCATCGAACCTTCAAAATCGGTTCCGGGAAGAAAGAGGTAAACAAAATCGTTTTTAACCGATACTACGTCGGAATCTCTTAATACGCCGCTCAAAGTTTTTATAAAATCGCCGTTGTATTTTTTTATATTTAAAATCACGATAGACACATAATCTATTGCCGTTAAATCTTCCGCAAGCCTGAGCTCTCTCCGTATCCTTTTCATATTGCAGACCGAATGGTCGAAAACCGGTTCAAAATATTCAAACGGGAAAAATTTAGCCATAACAGCCTCCGCTATTATTTTTATTATTATATATTGCCGACAATGACAAATTATTATTGCATATCAGAAATTCCAAATATGAATTTAAAATATATATAAGAATATGTAAATATTATATCAGAAAAAATAAGCTAAGAGTGTTTTTTCGGAAACGCCCCCGCCTTCTATTCTCCAGACCGGCTTTTCCACGACTAAAGCCGATAATGCAATCTTCTTTTTATTGGCTTCGCCGAAACCCGCAAACCATTGGTATAAACCGGCAGGATTATTTCCGGATATAGTTCCCGTTTTTCCTCCGGTAACAACGCCTGGAAGCATATAACTGCCGTTATAGCTATAGAAATCGGAATGCGCTATCCCTTTAGTTACCGTTGCTATCATCATCTGTTTTAAAACATATGCGGTTTTTGCGGTAACGGGATAGCCTATGACTTTAATACCTTTATGTTTATAAATAATTTTGCCCGCTGCCGACATAATTTCCTTTATTATATAAGGCTCTATTAATCTGCCTCCGTTTATAGCCGTACCCGCAATCATTGCCGCCTGAATCGGCGTTATCTTAACGTTTTCAAAACCGGCGCCGGTAAGTTCCAACTGATAAAATTTTCTGGGTATATATGCCTTGCTTTCCTGTAAATTTAATATAAAAGGTATTTTTTTGTTGAAATTAAATTTATCGAAATAATGGGACAAAAGTTTTCTTCCTACATAATATCCCGCAATTTTTCCAAAAGCTACGTCGCATGATTTAGCAAAAGCCTCTTTAAAAGATATATCGTTAGAACCGGTTCCTATATTTTGCTCCCAGTTTGTTTTATCGGTTCCGTAAAGCGTGCCGTTAAAACAGATATTAAATCCCGGATAAAAACCTTTGGATTCGATAGCCGCAGTAGCCGTAATTATTTTAGCAATTGATCCGGGGGGATATGCTATGAGCGGCGAAATCTCGGCTGATTTCTTTTTATTATCGGCATAAGAAGCAAAACCCAATACTGCGCCCGTTTCCGGATTTACGGCCGCAAGCACCCCGTAAGGCACTGCATATTCCTTAAATACTTTTTCGGCTTCTTCCTGAACGGACGGATCTATGGTATATACTACGGTATAATTTCCTATTTTTTGAATATATCGTCCGTTTTTAATCGTTTTAAAAACCGGATTATGATACTTAAAATACCGCTTAAGAGATTTTAGCGAATTTACTTCGCCGGAACTAAAACCGTTAAATCCAGGTTTTTTTGAAACGGCGGAAGCCTTAATAAATTTTATAGGTCTTATGCCGGTTCCAAGCACCGGTTTATTCTTTGATAAGAAAAAATGCCTGCCGTAATAATAGAACTTAACGAAACCGTATAAAAAAACGCCGACGAGCATTAGCAGCGCTATATACTTGGCAAAATAAACAAACCTATTTTTCTTATTTTTTCTTTTATTAAGGGTCTTCTGGTATGATTTCCAGTCTTTAATTCTTTCCATCCTTTATTGCTTTATTTATTTTGAATTTTTACCGCCGACTATAATGGACGGAATTCTTAACGTAGGTTGAGCATCCGCTACGGGGGCTCCCTGACCGTCTTTACCGCATGTTCCTATGCCGAAACCCAAGTCGTTTCCCACCATATCTATATTTTTTAGTATTTCCGGGCCGTTGCCTATTAGCGTCGCGCCGCTGACGGCTTCCTGAACTATGCCCTTTTTAATAATATATCCCTCCATAACGTCGAATACAAAATCTCCGGTGACGGTATTAACCTGTCCGCCTCCCATTTTTTTAACGAATAACCCATTCTCTGCGCTCTTTATAATATCTTCCGGATTAGTTTTACCGGACGCAATCATCGTATTAGACATCCTGACTATCGGAATATGTTCGTAAGACTGCCTTCTTCCGTTGCCCGTTAATTCGTAGCCGTATTTAACGTAAGACAATCTGTCGGACATATATTTTTTTAAAACTCCGTCTTGAACTAGAATATTCTTTCTTGAGCAAGTCCCTTCGTCGTCAAATCTGTAAAAACCTCTTTTTCCGACCAACGAAGAGTCGTCTATTACGGTTATAAGATTTGAAGCTACCTGTTCGCCTATCTTGTCGGAATATACGCTTAAACCGTTTCCGGCGATATCAGCTTCCAAACCGTGACCTATTGCCTCATGTATCATGGTTCCGCCTGCTTCGCTGGATAACACTACCGTCATAGGACCGGAAGGGGCAAAAGGAGCCGAAAGCTGAGACAAGGCTCTGTCTAAAGCTTTTTTTGCTATATATGCCGGATCGTTAACGTCAAAAAATTCAAAACCTATAAATCCGCCTGCAGATTCATAACCGACCTCGGTTTTCTTGCCGTCCGAAACTACTATATTGACTAAAAAAGCTAAATTTTCCCTGCAGTCTTTAACTAAATCGCCTTCGGAATTAACTATTAATACGTCCTGTTTATAATCGGAATAGGTAATATTGACTTGTACGACTTTTTTATCGTAATTCCAAGAGTAGTCCACGACAGGAGAAATTTTACTCAACTTTTCGTCTATAGAAACTTCGGTAACGTCTTTTATTATATTAAAATCTATTTTCGGCTTTTTTTCATTAAAATTTAAAACTAAATTGTCCGAATCTTTACTCCTTTCGTTTCCTTGATTATTTTTTATATCGCTTAAAGCCGCTTTTTTTAACTGAGAAGCGATATTTAATAAATTTGCTTCTTCGATATTATTCGTATATGCGTAATATGTTTTTTTATTAGATATTAACCTTATACCTGCACCCAGAATCAAACCTTTTATTGCTTTTTCAAGCCTTTTGCCTTCATTGGATAAAACAGTTGAAACTTTATTTTCTATAAATACGTCTATGAAATCATCGCCGCCTATGCGCGCATTGCTTATAACGTCTTTAAAATTAATATCTTCTATATTCATTTTATTTTTCCCCTGCTAAAATATATTTTTATACATATATAATAGCAGAAAAAACCTTGCCCGACAAGGAAAAACGTAAAAAAACGGCATTTAAATAACGTATAAAATTGACTTTCGGCAAAATTTTACTTAAAATAAATCTATGGAAGATACCTATTTATATATAAATCTTAATAACCTCTTAAACAATCTTAACTTTCTTAAAAACCATACATCTTCAAAGGATAAAAAGATTATCGCCGTTATTAAATCCGATGCTTACGGACACGGACTTTTACCTGTTGCCGAATCACTTTTCAAAAACGGGATAGATTTTTTCGGGATTATAGGATTAGAGGAAGCCGAAAATATCTTAAAAAAAATACCGGCCGCAAAACTCCTTATGCTGAAAGGAATTAATTTGAAAAATTTAGAAGCGGCAAGCGCTTTAAATTTAAGCATAGGAGTATATAGCTTGGATTATCTAAAAGAATTATTAGATAAAATGAAATTTTCCAAAATAAATAAAACTCTAAATTTGCATTTAAAATTCGATTCTGGAATGAACAGGCTGGGACTTGGCGAAACGGATATTGAGGGGGCTGCGCGCATTATTGGCGACAACAAGAAATATTTCAACCTTGAAGGCTTGTTCAGCCATTTATCTTCCGGAAACGACTCAGAATACGCTAATTATCAAATAAATAATTTTAAAAAAATATTTTCGGTTATGAAAAAATATAAAATAACCCCTCAATACATGCACATAAGCGCCAGTTCGTCTATTTTAAACGGCAGTTTGTCGGACGACTGCTCAAATGCGGTCAGGCCGGGAATTTTACTTTACGGATTTAATCCAAATAAAGAAATGAAATACGGTATAAATAATACTGCAACAGGCTCTGAATTTAAACTTGAACAGTTAATGACTTTGAAATCTAAAATATTACAAATTAAAAATATTAAAAAAGGCAGTTTCGTATCCTACAACAACACGTTCAGGGCTGACCGCGATATGACTATAGGGATAGTTTCCGCAGGTTACGACAACGGCATACCAAGGCTGTTATCCAACAAAGGCCGGTTTTTAATAAACGGCTCTTTTGCGCCTATAATAGGTATTGTTACGATGAATATGACCATAGTAGACGTTTCCGAGATAAAAAACGTTAAAGCCGGCAATGAAGTTATAATCACGGGCAAAGACGGTTTAAACGAAATTAAAATAGAAGAAATAGCCTATCTGTCGGAAACTATTCCATATGAAATATGCCTTAATTTTGGTAAATCCAACAAAAAAATTTACGTTTGAAATTTAAAAACCCGCCGAAAAGCGGGTTTTTAAGAAATCTTTATATTATTAATATTATCCGTAGGATATATTTAAACTGCGTTAACTTCTTTAACTCCGGGAATGCGTTCCTTAAGAAGGCGTTCAATTCCTCCTTTTAGGGTCATTATTGAGCCCATGCAGTGAGCGCAAGCACCTTTAAGTCTTACATCTACGGTTCCGTCGTCATGTATAGTCACTAACTCTACGTCTCCTCCGTCATACTGCAGCGAAGGCCTTATTTCGTCTATTACCTTTGATACTTCAGCTTTATCTAATGCCATATATCCTCCTCTTTATTTATTTTTTTTCGCTTTAACCGTCATATTTAAAATGCGGCGGTTTAAAGCATTCTCAATAAATATTATACATCTATATGTATTTAATGTCAATTATTTCAAACTCTTTAACGCCGTTAGGAACGTTAATTTTTGCTTCGTCGCCGATGCATTTGCCTATCAAAGCCTTAGCTATAGGCGAGCTTATAGAAATCTTGCCTTCTTTAATATTGGACTCGGCATCTCCTACTATCTTATATTTTACTTCCTTATCCATATTTAGGTCGAGCAAGGTAACGGTAGCGCCGAATACTATCTTTTCTTCGCATATTTTAGATACGTCGATAACCTGAGCCCTTGCAATTCGATCTTCAATCTCCATTATCTTGCCGTTTATAAAGCCCTGTTTGTCTTTAGCATATTGATATTCCGCATTTTCCGAAAGATCTCCGTGCGCCCTGGCCTCTTCTATAGCTTTTATATTTGCCGGTCTTTCTACCGACTTAAGTCTTTTCAGCTCTTTAACTAAATTTTCATGTCCCTCTTTAGTTATATAAAAGGCTTTTTCGTTGGCTGCCAAAATTATCACCTCCCGGATAAATTTTAATATTTATTTATATACCTTTATAATAATCCTGTAAAGCTTTAACGGAGATATTATTTTCCTTAAGGGCTTTAATAGCCATGCACGCAGCTTCTGCCCCGCGTATAGTCGTATAATACGGCAGTGAAAACTCTATTGCGCTTCTTCTTATAACATAAGAATCTTCTAAAGATTTTTGTCCCCGCGGCGTATTGATTATCATCGATATTTCCTTATTTTTAAGCGCATCTATGATATGCGGGCGCCCTTCTTTCACTTTGTTTATTTTTACGTTTTTAATGGCTACTCCGTCTAAATATTCCGATGTTCCTTTCGTCGCAAGTATATTGAGCCCCGCTTCCGTTAAAGATCTGCCCAGTTCTTTTAAATATTTTTTGTCTTCGTCTTTTACGCTTATAAGAACGTTTCCGGCAAGAGGCAGGTTTTGTCCGGCGGCTATCTGCGACTTTGCATAAGCCATTCCAAAACTTGTATCTATTCCCATAACTTCTCCCGTCGATCTCATTTCGGGGCCAAGCATAGGATCGACGTTAGAAAATTTAGAAAAAGGAAATACGGCTTCTTTTACGCAGTAATAATTAATATCGAAAGAACTGCCCAGATTAAAACTTTTAAGTTTTTCTCCTAGCATAATCCTGGTGGCTAATTTTGCTATCTGTACGCCGGTTGCCTTGCCTATAAACGGAACCGTTCTCGATGCCCTTGGATTTACTTCTATAATATATATTTTTTCGTTTTTTACCGCAAATTGAATATTAATAAGCCCGTTCACGTGAAATTCCCTGCATATAGTTTCGGTAATATCTTTAATTTTTTCGATAGATTTATTATCTAAAGAAAAAGACGGAAGCGAACATGCGCTGTCTCCCGAATGAACTCCCGCTTCTTCTATGTGTTCCATTATTCCGGCTATATAAACCGATTCTCCGTCGCTTAAAGCATCTACATCTATTTCTATAGCATCTTCTAAAAATTTGTCTATAAGTATCGGAAAAGAAACGTCCTGCTTAAATATCTTTTTAATATATTCCGAAAGTCCTTCCTCTCCGTAAATAACCTCCATAGCTCTCCCGCCAAGAACGTAAGACGGCCTCAGAAGAACCGGAAAACCGATAGATATTGCTTTGTCGAATATCTCTTCGCCGCTGAATGCCATAGAACTTTCGGGCTGCAATAAATTTAATTTATTTATTATATTTTTAAACTTTTCTCTGTCTTCCGCTATGTCTATATATTTATAAGGCGTCCCAAGAATTTTTATGCCTTGTGAATCAAATTTCTTTGCTAATTTAAGAGGCGTCTGTCCTCCGAACTGAAGTATAACGGGGGGATTATTTTCGACGTTACATACCGCTTCGGCATCTTCGAAAGTTAAAGGCTCGAAATAAAGTCTCGATGAAGTATCGTAATCGGTGGAAACAGTTTCCGGATTGCAGTTCAGCATTATAGAGGAAAATTTTTTCTCCTTTAGCGCAAGTGAGCAATGAACGCAACAGTAGTCGAATTCTATGCCCTGCCCTATTCTGTTAGGTCCGCTGCCCAAAATAACAACCTTGTCGTTATTAACCGGTTCTATCTCGTTAAATTTATCGTATGAAGAATACATATAAGGCGTAGCGGCTTCAAATTCCGCAGCGCAGGTATCGACCTTTTTAAAGACTCTTTTTATGCCCGCATCTTTTAAAATTCCGTAAATCGCATTTTCGGTTTCTTCGATTATTAAAAGAGCCTGGGGGTCTTTTTTTAAATATTCTTCCGGTAAAATATGTTTTCCGTCTTTTTTTCTTGCGATTAATTTAGCTATAATCCTGTTTGAAAAACCCATCTCCTTTGATTCTTTAAGCAGGCTCAAGTCTTTTAAAGGTTCTTCGGCAAAAAACAGCTTTTTTTCATGTTCTATTATTGATTCAATCTGTGCAAGAAACCACATATCTATTTTAGAAAATTCATTAATTTCTTTAGCCGAAAATCCTGCCCTTAATGCGTCCGCTATTAAAAAAAGTCTTCTAAAATCGTTATTTTTTATTAACGATTTAATTTCTTCATTAACGGCTTTCATATCCTGTTTTTCGTTTATTAAATCGTAAGAAAGGTCTAAACCGTAAAGCGATTCTATGCCGTAATATCCGTTTTCTAAAGACCTTGCCGCTTTTTGCAGGGATTCTACAAAGGTTCTTCCTATGGCCATTACTTCGCCTACGGATTTCATATGAGTGGTCAGCGTGCTGTCGGTTTGAGGAAATTTTTCAAAAGTAAAACGCGGTATTTTAGTCACTACATAGTCTATAGAAGGTTCAAAACACGCAAGCGTTTTTTTAGTTATATCGTTGGTAATTTCGTCTAACGTATATCCGACTGCAAGTTTTGCCGCAATTTTTGCGATGGCAAAACCTGTGGCTTTGGAAGCAAGGCTTGAACTTCTCGATACTCTTGGATTCATTTCTATTATAAAAACATCATCGGAATTTGGGTCTAAAGCAAACTGGATATTTGAGCCGCCGGTTTCTACGCCTATTTCGCTCATTATCTTTATGGAATAATCCCTTATTTTCTGAAGATCTCCGTCGCTTAAAGTTTGAACCGGCGCAATAGTAATGGAATCGCCGGTATGAATTCCCATAGGGTCAAGATTTTCTATAGAGCATATGATAATGGTATTCTTATTTTTATCGGTCATTACTTCAAGCTCTACTTCTTTAAATCCTATTACGGATTTTTCTATCAATATTTCGCTTATCGGACTTAAATTCAAACCGTTAGCGGCTATTTCGCCAAATTCGTATATGTTATAGGCTATTCCGCCGCCGCTTCCGCCGAGAGTAAAAGAAGGTCTTACGATTATGGGAAAACCTATGGTTTTTTGAACTTCATACGCTTCGTCCATATTTCTGGCGAAACCGCCCTGTAAAACAGGCACGCCGATTTTTTCCATGCTTTTCTTAAAATATTCCCTGTCTTCCGCTTTTTTAATAGCGTCAATATTTGCACCAAGGATATTTAATCCATATTTTTGTATGACTCCGGCGTCAAAAAGTTCCAGAGTTAAATTGAGCGCGGTCTGCCCTCCAAGCGTAGGCAATATACTGTCCGGCCTTTCTTTTTCTATGATTTTTTCTGCAAAATCCTTAGTGAGCGGTTCTATATAAGTTTTATAGGCGTTGTCGGGGTCGGTCATTATGGTTGCGGGATTTGAATTTACCAATATTACTTCGTATCCCTCCTCGGTAAGAGCTTTAGCTCCCTGCGTACCGGAATAATCAAACTCGGCGGCCTGTCCTATTACAATGGGTCCAGAACCTATTATTAGAATTCTTTTAATATCCGTTCTTTTAGGCATATAATTATTTTTTTAAGTTTTATTTTATATAGTTTAATATTTATCGTTTTGAAAAAAGCCGGTCAAATCATTTCTAATTAATGATTCTACAGCGGCCGAATATTCCCCGTCGGTAATCGGCATCGATATAGTATCGTCGTAATTTGCTTTATAAGCCGGAAAATACTGGCTCATAATACTTACCGGAACATCTATGCTAAGTTTTTCGGCTATAAATTTAAAAGAATCCTCGTAACCGCTTATTCCTTTTGGCAAAACAAGATGCCTTATTAAAAGTCCCGACATTGCAATACCGTTTTTTTTATTTATTCTTAGCTCTTTAACCTGTTCATACATTATTTTTAAAGCCTTTCTGTTTACTTCTACGTAATTAGATATGCCTGAGTATTTTAAAGCATATCTGTCATCGGAATATTTAATGTCCGGAAGATATATATCTATTAAATTATCCAGCAAATCTAACAGTCTTTCGTCTTCATAGCCCGAACTGTTATAAACTATCGGTATCTTAAGCCCAATTTTTTTAGCCAAAAAAATCGATTCGGCGACAAAAGGCATATAATGGGCAGACGTTACGAGATTAATATTGTTAGCTCCCTTTTCCTGCAGCTTAACCATTTTTTCCGCAAATTCAGCCGTATCGCAATATGCTCCTACGCCGTATCTGCTTATAGGATAATTTTGACAAAATTTGCATTTTAACGAACATCCGCTAAAAAAAACCGTTCCCGAACCGGTTTTTCCAGATATAGGCGGTTCTTCCCCAAAATGAAGATTTATGCTTGCTATTTTAAGTTTATCTTCTCCGCCGCACAAACCTTTTTCGCCTTTTAACCTTTTTGCCCCGCATCGTCTAGGACATAATCGGCAATTTTCGGCTAACTCGTAAAGCGCATCGATTTTTGCTACAAAATCTGCGTTAGAAATATTAAGAAACGAGGGCTTCAACGAGTTAACACTATCTCTTATCCTAAACATATCGCTTTAAATTCGGAAAACAGATACCGCGAATCTCTCGGTCCGGGAGAACTTTCCGGATGATATTGAACGGAAAACGCCTTTAATTTTTCGTTCTTAATGCCTTCAACGGTATTGTCGTTCAAATTTATATGCGTCAAAACGGTATCCTTACCGGCTGATTTACCTTGAAAATCTACGCAAAAACCATGATTCTGGGAAGTAATTTCTACCTTGCCGTTTTTTAAATTTTTAACGGGCTGATTTATTCCGTGATGTCCAAATTTTAACTTATAAGTTTTAAAACCTAAAGACCTCGATAAAAGCTGATGTCCGAGGCATATTCCAAAAATAGGCTTTTCGCCCAGCAGGCCTTTAATAGTTTCAGCTTCTTCGGACATAGCTTGCGGATCGCCCGGGCCGTTTGACAGAAGAATTCCGTCAGGCTTGGTATCTAATATATCTTTTTTAGAAAAATTGTGGGGTACGACGGTAACGTCGGCTTTTATATCGTTTAAACATCTTATCGTATTAAGTTTAACTCCGTAATCGATAATCGTAACCCTGAATTCCGGAAAGTCCGTTTTATTTTCGTAAACCTTTTTGCATGAAACGTTTGAAACTAAATTTAAACCCTCCATTTTGGGCAAAGAACTTAATTTCTTTTTAATATAATCGATGCCAGCTTCTTTTGGAGCTATATATAAGTTAGACTGCCCTCCGTCTCTTATAGAAATAGTCAAATGTCTCGTATCTATTCCCGATATAACGGGAAAACCGTATGAATTTATGAATTCCGATAAACTTTTAACGGCACTGTAATGCGAATAATGATTAACGTAATTCTTTGTTACTAAACCTGAAACCCATACCTTATTGGACTCAAAATCAAACTCGTTTATTCCGTAATTGCCTATCATAGGATAGGTCATAACTACGACCTGTCCATTATAAGACGGGTCGGTAATCAATTCCTGATAACCGTTCATAGCGGTATTAAAGACGGCTTCGCCGCCGGATTCCAGAGGCTTCCCTTCGTAAAATCCTTCGTAAAAATCCCCGTTTTCAAACATCAATATCGCTCTTTCTTTTTTGAAAGTATTATTCATATTTAATTAATATTTTTATTTAATTTTCTTTTAAGATTTTACCGCCTGCTATCACAAAAGAGGATTTGCCTTTAAATTTTTCTCCTATAAAAGGCGAATTTTTACTTAAAGATTTAATTTCTCTTTCGGTAAACTGCCACTTTTTATTTAAATCGACTACTGTGATATCTCCTATATAACCGTTAGAAATCGAACCTCTTCCCGTTAGTTTTAAAATTTTCGCCGGATTTAAAGACATAAGCTCCGCAATTCTTATTAACGAAATTTTCTTATCGTGAAAAAGCCTTAAGGTTAACGGCAATGAAGTTTCTAAACCTATGATTCCGAAAGGAGCGGCATCCAAAGTGTCGTCCTTTTCGTCTTTACCGTGAGGAGCATGATCCGTGGCTATTACATCTATAGTTCCGTCCTGTATAGCTTCTATTACGGCTCTTTTATCCATTTCAGTCCTTAAAGGAGGATTCATTTTTGCGTTAGTATTATAATCAAGCAAAGATTCTTCGGTAAGAGAAAAATAATGGGGACAGGTTTCGCAAGTAACTTTTGCCCCTGTTTTTTTTGCCTGTTTTATAATGTTTATGGAACCTGCCGTAGAAACATGCGCAACGTGAAGTTTTACGCCGTAATATCCGGCAAGAATAACGTCTCTTGCGGTGCCTATATCTTCGGCGATACTAGGCATGCCGATAACGCCGAGCCGCTCCGACATAATCCCTTCGTTTATTACGCCTTTACCGCGCAATTTTATATCTTCGCTGTGCGATATAACGGGTAAATTAAAAGTATCGGCATATAATAACGCCCTGCTCATAAGTGCCGAATCCTCTACCGGATTGCCGTCGTCGCTAAGCGCTACCGCCCCGGCCTCTTTAAGTTTTCCTATATCGGCGAGTG
>JAJYWW010000111.1:0-3658 GCA_021791295.1 bacterium
TCATTCTCCTAAAAAAAAACCAGTGAAAATTTTTAAGTCTTTATCGATTTTGATATTTTTTTTAATATTTTCTGCAGTTTTCAATGGAAAAGCATACTCTATCGCCGCACGAAATAACCCGTTAAAAACCGCTTCCGTTTTTAACGTTTCGGCCGGTTTTGTCCATTATTACAACGGAGATTATCCGGATGCGATTAAATATTTCAAGAAAGAATCGCCGGGTTTACTTAGAAATTCTTATTTTAATTACGTCCTTGCGGTGCTATATTTTAAAAACGGGGAATATCCAAAATCTTTGAAGCACATAAACCTTGCGCTAAGCCTTACGCCGCAAAATATAAAAAACCGGTTCACAAAAAATGAAATTAAGTATTTAATACTGAAAGCTAAAATAAAGGCAAATCAGGGCGAACTTAAACAATCGGCCGCAATCCTAAAATATATCCTGCAAAAAAATCCTTATAACCTTAAAACGCTTTTATTTCTGTCCAACTTATATATATACGAAAAAGATTTAAATACGGCGATATTTTATCTCAACATAATAAAATTAAACATCCCCGACAATATAAATGCATATTATCTGCTGTCAAAAATATATGCGGTTCAAAACAAAAATAAAAAAGCCGAACGGGAACTGATAAACCTTATAAATATCGACCCCTATTTTAAAAAAGCATACTTCAGGCTTGCCGCACTTTATATTCTTACGGGTAAAGAAAAAAACGCCATAAACGTTTTTAATAAATATCTCAAAATAGACCCATATTCGAAAACAGCGATTTACCAATCGGCGATACTCGAATACGCTTTAAAAAACTACCGCTCGTCCAGAAAACGCTTTTTAAATTTTATCGTCATAGCAAAAAATTCTAAAGATAATTATAGATTAATAAACAATGCTTATTTCTTTATAGGAATATCGTATATATTGCAAAAAAATTACAAAAAAGGACTGCTTTATTTAAACAGGCTGAAACCGGGAAGGCATTATATAGACGCTAAACTTCAGGAAATAGAAATATACATAAACGGCTATAAAAAAACCGGAAATATTAAATACCGGAAATCCGTCGAAAGTATTATATCGGGAATGCTTTCCGATAATAAGCTGGATAAAAATTTAAAGTTTTATTATTTTTCGGCTATCGCTCTCGCTGAGATAAAAGATTACCGTATGTCGAAAGATACCGTAAAAGAAGGGCTGTTAAAATTTCCGAATAATACCCCCCTGTTATACGAATTAGGTTCGGCTTATCATGAGCTAAAAAAAGACGGTAAAGCTTATGCGGCTATGAAAAAGATATTAAAAATAAATCCTTACGACGCCGATGCGCTTAATTATATAGGGTATTATCTCGCCTTAAAAAACAAAAATTTAAAAAAGGCGGAAATGATGATAAAAAAAGCTTTATCTTACGATAAAAGCTCTCCTTTTATTCTCGACAGCTTGGGATTCGTATATTACAGGGAAAAAAAATACGCTAAGGCGTTGATATTATTTAAAACCGCTCTTAAAAAGCTCGGTAAATCCGCAACCGTATTGAAACATACCGGTATGGATTATTTTATGCTGAAAAAATATAAAAAAGCCCTGGAATATTTAGAAAAATCATATAAAATCAAGAAAACCGAAGAGGTAAAAAAATATATAAATATCTTGAATCACCGATAGAAACTATGAAAATTGGTTCAACAACTTATAAATTCTGGATTCCCGCTTTCGCGATATTGGCGTCCGTGTCTATCAAAGACATGCTTTGATAGACACGGACGCCAATGGACACCCGTTGGGTGAAATCTTAAATCCCCATACTGTCATTCCCGCGAAAGCGGGAATCCAGAAAAAAGACAGGGGATTAAAATTTCTCCAGTTTTCTGTAAATAGTTTTTAAGCCTATTTTAAGGTCGTTGGCGGTTTTAACTTTATTGAAACCGTTCATTTCCAATGTTTTTTGTAGGATAATGTTTTCGGCGTCCTCCATGGCGGTTCCGAAAGGTATTTTAATAAAATCGTCTTTGCCTGATTTCGATAAAAAGGGGTCTGATTTTAAATCAGACCCCTTTTTATCATTATATTTTTCTTTTAAATAGCTAGGCAGCAGGAATTCGTCGGCAATGCCGCCTTTTGAAACAGCAGTCATATATTCCATAATATTTTTAAGCTCCCTTACGTTGCCGGGATAATCGTAGCTTAATAGGAAATCCAGCGCCTCTTTGCTTATTCCGGTAATTTTCTTTCCGTTTTCGTTCGAAAAATCGTCTAAAAATCTTTTTATAAGAACCGGTATATCCTCTTTTCTTTCTCTAAGCGGTATGAGCTTTAAATTTATTACGTTAAGCCTGTAATATAAATCCTGCCTGAATTCGCCGCCTGAAACCTTTTTTTCTATATCCTGGGATGCCGCTATAATTCTTATATCTATTTTAATGGTTTTATTCCCGCCGACTCTTTCAAATTCCTTTTCCTGAAGTACCCGCAATATTTTAGACTGCGTCTTCAAGGAAATCTCTCCTATTTCGTCAAGAAAAATCGTCCCTCCGTCCGCAATTTCGAATCTTCCCCTGTATAAAGAATCTGCGCCCGTATATGCACCTTTCTCATGCCCGAAAAGCTCGCTTTCTAAAATAGTCTCCGAAAGAGCCGCACAGTTTACTTTAACAAAAGGTTTATTTTTCCTCCGTGAATTATTGACTATAATGTTCGCAAGGAGTTCTTTGCCCGTCCCCGTTTCTCCCTCTATAAGCACCGTAGAATTGGTGCCGGAAATAGCAATAGCCGTGTTGACTATAGCGGTCATTTTCCGGGAGGACGTTATAAGACTTCCGAAATTAAATTTTTCGTCGAGCCTGTTTTTTAGAACGTTCAACTCGTCGATAAGGCTTTTATTGGATATTATTCGCTTTATTATAAGTTCGAGCTCGTCTAAGTTTACTGGTTTCGTAATATAATCGAATGCCCCGAGTTTTATGGCTTCAACCGCAGTTTTTACCGAACTGAAGCCGGTCGCCACTACAACTTCTGGGTTCTGTGACTTTCTGCCGTCTTTTATAGCTTTTAATAAATCCAACCCTGTTCCGTCGGGCAATTTAAGGTCGGTAATCATAATATCTATAATATCTTTATTGCCGGAATCTACGGAATCCAATATTTCAAATGCGGTCTTAATGCGGTCTGCTTCAAAAACTCTGTATCCTTTAAGATTGAGATATTCCGAAAGTCCGTTCCGTGCGGCGTCGTCGTCTTCTACTATCAGTATAGCCGAAGGTTTTTGGGAAAGTTCGTTCATTTTCAATTATTGCAGGTCTTTCATTACGACGGAAATTTTAGTTCCAAGTCCTTTTTGCGACTCGATATTTATATTAAATCCATGTGCGTCCAAGATTCTTTTAGTCAATGCAAGTCCAAGCCCTGCTCCGTTTTTTTTCGTGGTGAAAAAGGGCTCGAAAATCTTTTTAAGCGCTTCTTTGTCTATTCCCGCCCCGCGGTCCTCCACCGTCAAAGATACTTTATTTAAAATATAGGAAGAATAAATAAAAATAGGGCCTTTTCCGCCTTGATAAGATTCTGCCGCATTTAATATTAAATTTTTAAATACCTGGAGCATTAAATCTTTATCCATCCTGATATAAATATTTTCATCCACCGAATCGGAAA
>JAJYWW010000111.1:3668-7064 GCA_021791295.1 bacterium
AAAATCTTATTTCTATTGCAGAGAGTCCGTTTTTAACGGTTTCATAGGCTTCCTTTATCAATTCCGAAAGATTGGCTTCTTCTGGGTTTATATCGAAATCTTTGGTAAATTTCAATATGCCGTCCATGGTCTGCGCTAGCCTAGCCGTTTCGCTTTCTATCAGTCCGCCTGTTTTAACGATCCCGTCTTTATTCATCTCTAAATTTTTAATTTTCTCGGTCAAAACTCTGGAATTTATCAAAACGGAATTTATATTGCCTTTAATCTCGTGCATAATAGTCGAGGGTATTTCCAGAATGTTTTTTTCTAACGACCTTAAAGAAGATTCTATATTATCCTGAGCTTCTATAAGCCTGTAAAAATATATATACATAAATATTATAAGACCTGCGGCTAATAAGGCCGCCGCGGCAAAAACGGAATAAAAAGAAGCGCCGGATAAACCGCCGGATAAAGAAGGATAGGTAAGTTTTAATCCGTTATTTCCGTTAACGAAAATCATACCGGATTGTTTAAGGGAATATATTGAATCGGAGGTTTTTGAATGCAGAGCATCGAACATCCGGATAGCCGTATATGCAAAAAAACCGGTAGTTAGAACCGTCAAGCCGGTAATAACGCTTAACAGGAAAACTTTAAACTTTTTAGTTTTCGTCATTTGCATTATCATAGTATATATTTTATTACACTTCTAATTAAAAATCAAAAAATCTTTTAGCAGGTTTTATAAGCACTGCGCTTTTTTATATTTTCTTTTCAGGATAAGATTTGCAAGTTCAATGTCTTTTCTGATCCTGGCTTCTAGCTCTTTTATATTGTCGAATTTAATCTCTTCCCTTAGGCGCTCGAGGAAAAAAACCTCTATCTCTTTATCGTATATATCTTCGCCAAAATCGAATATATAGGATTCTATTCTTCTTATAACGTCGTTAAATGTAGGATTTGAACCGACGTTTGTCACGGAATCAAAAGTTTTACCGTTTATCTTCACCTGAGTGACATATACGCCGTCTTTAGGAAATAATTCTTCTTCCGGAACGATGTTTGCCGTAGGAAATCCAAGCTGTTTCCCTCTGCCGCATCCTTTAACTACGCGTCCATGAACGGAATAGTCCCTGCCCAAAAATCTTTTGACGGCGCAAACTTTTCCGGTAACGACCAATCTTCTTATAAGCGTGCTGGAAACAATATCGTTGTCTATTACTACCGGTTCTACCACGGCAAGCTCAAAGCCGAATTCCTCAGAAAGTTTTTTCAGCAAAGCTATATTGCCGGACTTATTAGCTCCGAATCCGAAATCATGGCCTACTATAATTTTAAGCGGATTTAATTTTTTTACTATAATGTTTTTAACAAAATCTTCCGGCTCCATATTTGCGAACTCCGGCGTAAAAGTTATATAAATCAGATAATCTATTCCCGTTTCTTCTATTAGCTCTATCTTCTTTTCAAATGTCGTGATAAGATTAATTTTGGTTTCGGGATGGATAACTTTTAAAGGATGCGGATGAAACGTGAGCACGACGGACGTCGAATTTAACTCCGAAGCCGAGTCCTTCGTCATTTCCATCAGCCTTCTGTGTCCAAGGTGTATTCCGTCAAAACTGCCTATGGTAATTACCGAATTTTTAAAATTAACGCCGGTTTGATTTATTTCCAGCACTTCCAATTTTTTCAGCACCTCCTCTATTTTTATAATATTTTTACCTAAACAATAAAATAAATATATATATCAATCCTAAAACCCAGCCTGTTATCCCCATAATTAAAATATAAAAATGGGCGAACTCGCTTCCGATAAGTATAAGAATCCCCGAAGAAACTACTATTGACGCAATCAAAAGTCCGTTGGTAAGCCTTTTGCTGGACCTTTCCATTTCTTCTATAAATCCCTCTAGCCCTTTATGGATAAAATCAATCGAAAAATTGTCTTCCGACATCTTTTTAAGTATTTTTTCGGCTCTTTTAGGAAATCCCCCTATTAAATCTTTATAGCCTTTCAACTTATCCACTAACGATTCTTTAATTTCTTTTACCTTTTCTTTCTTATCTGCTAAGGCGTCAAAATCAAAAAACTCTAGCCCGGAACCGACAAAAGAGAATTCCGGGTCGAGCATTTTTGCGATAGATTCTATAGGGAGCAGGGCTTTAAACAATAAAGAAAGTTCAGGAGGTATGACTAATTTATTTTTCTGGCCTATTTTAAGCGTTTCGAGAAGGATTTCCGAGCTGTAAATATCCCTGAAAGGCTTATTGTAAAAGCTTTCTATAAACTCCATAAGTTCGAATTTAAAGAACTGCTCTTCCTTGTCCGTTAAATCGCCCATGCATATTTCTATAAACATCGATGCCGCTTCTTCATAATTCGCATTGAAAAATTCTATAAAATATTTCAGGATTTTTTTTCTTAAATCTTTCGTAAGTATCCCTACCGAACCGAAATCTATTATGCCTATTTTTTCCTGACCTACGACGAAAACATTGCCGGGATGCGGGTCTGCGTTAAAATATCCTATTATAAATATCTGCTTAAAAAAATGGTTTAGAAATATCTTGAGAATAATCTTATTATCGTATCCTCTTTTAGACAGTTCGCCTAAATCGCTTACTTTAATGCCTTCTATAAAATCCTCGACTAAAAATCCTTTAGAGGAATACTGCCAGTAAATTTTCGGAATTTCGACGGTATCTTTGTCCAAGTTGGATCTTCTTATTTTTTCTGTATATCCGGCTTCCGACATAAAATCAAGCTCGGATATAATGCTTTTGCTGAATTCTTTAAATAAATCTTCGGCATTTTCTATATAAAGAAGTTCTTTAACGGCCTCTTTTACGAAGCGTACTATAAAATATAAGACGTCTATATCATTTCTTATTATTTTATCTACATTTCTCTTTTTAATTTTTACCGCGACGACGGTCCCGTCTTTTAAAACCGCCTTATGAACCTGCGCTATAGAAGCTGAAGCAACCGGGGTTTCGTCGAACGACTCGAAAACGTCTTCCAAATTATTGCCCGTTTCCGTTCTGAATATTTCCCTGATTTCATCTATTTTGTTAAAATCTATATGCGCATTGTCCTGAAGCTTCCTTAATTCGACGATATATTTTAAGGGAAGAGTCCTGATTTCCTGAGAAAATACCTGTCCAAGCTTAATAAAGGTAGGGCCGAGTTCTTCCAAAGCATACCTCAGCCTGATTTCCGGCGGAACATTTTGATAATTGTCAACCGGGTAGGTAATTTTAAGATATTTTTTGAATATAAAAAATTTGGAAAGCCCCACATTGGTGATAATCTGGTAAAAGCCGTGTTTTGCAAATATGGAAGCCACCTTTCTGATGCGCCTTACTGCCCTTACTAATCTTATTATGTCGCCTATTTTCATAATTTATCTA
>JAJYWW010000023.1 GCA_021791295.1 bacterium
TTACGGCTCCTATGAACGAGAAAGTAGTTCCTTGAAAAGAAACCGAAACGCTGCCGCCTTTAGCTTTCTTTGAAATAGTAACGCCGTGGACGTCCACTATTCTTTTCATAGACGCAAGTTTATAAAAGAACTTATACACGTTATAAAAATTTCCGCTTATATTCATAGAAAAAGGAACGGTTTCGTAAAAACCTTTGGTCATTCCTTTATCCGGTTTAAACATATTCAGATTAAGATTTAAAACTTTTTCGTAGTTTGAAATTTTCATTAAAAGCTGAGGTATATTTTTCTTTGAAGGAAGCTCTAAGAGCAAACCTGCAAATTCTTTGCTTAATTTTTTATCCTGCTTTAATATAAGCGGATAACTTCTTGCTAAAGTTAAATATGAATTATATTTAGCCGTCGCAGCGTTTAAAGCATTTTGCTTCTGCGCTTCTTTAGATTTTAATCCGGAATATATAAAATAATAGTAAACGCCGATAATAACTATAAACAAAATTATGCTTATAATTATCCCTAAAACCTTAGGATTTTTTAAATCGAT
Organism: bacterium; assembly: GCA_021791295.1. The sequence continues at coordinate 545 of JAJYWW010000023.1, forward strand.
TTTAGATTTTATAGATTCCAAATTCATATTATTTTTTGCCTTTTACGTTCATAGTCATGCTGAAATTTTGCAGTTTCAGCCCCTGTTTTTTTGTTTCGGAAGTCTGTATTAAACTTACGTCGTTAAAAAAACCCGTTTTGCTTAAATTATTCATAAATATAGACTCGACCTGTCCGTCCAATGCAGTTCCGGAAACCGATATAACGCCTTTATCGGATTTTAAAGAATTAATCCATGAAAACCTTGGAATTGCGGCGGTAATGTAATATATATATCCCAGCGGACCCATCTGAGCTTTTTTTAATGTTTTAATAACGTTAATCTTTTGCAATATTTGAGCATCCTTTGCTTTCAAGGCATTCACTTTCTCTACTTGGGGCATTAGCACTACCGTTTTGGCGTTATAAATTTTTATATTCTTATTTATATCGTTTATTTTACTTTCTATCGAGGACTGCATTAAAAAAATAACAATTCCTCCGGCTATAATAGGAATTATTAAAAAGATAAGCATATTGCGCAGGCTTCCCGCTTCAATGGAAATTTTTACTTTTTTAGGTTTTTTGTTCAAATTGATTTTAATCAATTTATTCCGCTCCCCTTAATGCAAGACCGACGGCTACTCCGAAAAAATCATGAATATCGTCGGACAATTCATGCTTAAACAGTAAATTTCTAAAAGGATTTAAATTTGATGCAGGAATATTAATCTTGCTCTCTATTTCCTGCAATATATTGCCGAGCAGCGCAGAACCGCCCGTCAAATAAATTTTCTTAGGATACTGCTTGTCGTTATTAGCCGCAAAATAGTCTATAGTCCTGTGAATTTCGGAAATAACCCTTGTCAAAATCATATCTAAATATATATTAAATTCCGATTTAAAATCTTCGCTTCTGTTCCCCATATTTCCGGTTTTAATATTTTCGGCTTCGTTAAAATTAATTTGAAATTTTTTGGCTATTTCTTCCGTTATGTTGATTCCGCCGATAGGTATATCCCTTCTGAATAAATTAGTCCCCTTTTGGATTATGTGGACGGTTGTTTCGGACGCGCCTATTTTTACTATGGATATTAGTTCGTCGAATTCTTCTGGATAATTAAAATTAAACATATTTTCTAAAGCTATACAGTCCACGTCTATTATATAAGGATTTAAACCGCACTCATGAAAGAAGTTGGACTGGTTTTCTATTATATCTTTTTTGCCGGCAATTATCATTATAGCGTTATTGGACGGTTCGGACGGCGAATCTCCCAGAACCACGTAATCCAAAGATACTTCGTTCATGTCGTACGTTATATATCTTTGAGCTTCGTAATAAATCGAAGATTCAAGTTCCGACTGTTTCATTTTGGGCATTTCTATTGTTTTTATTATTACGTGTTTGCAGGGTATTCCGATTACTACTTTTTTTTCGCTGACGCCGTGCTTCGCAAGAGAATTTTTAAGGTATGAAGCGGTGGAAGCCGCATCGTTTACAATGCCTCCGCTAACGGCTCCGGAAGGAAGGTCTATTGTGTCTAAAACGTCTATATAATATTTATGTCCGCTTTTAGAAAGTTCAATAACTTTAATAGAGCTGGATCCTATGTCTATACCCACGCTCTTTTTTGAACCTATTCCAAATTTAAGCGCCATGAAAACCTCACTTTATTAAATAAATCGGCAATTTATATACAAAACTTTATATATAAAATATTAATAAATTATTTTTTAAATTTAATTTATATAAAATTTATCTAAATATAAAATACCTTCAATTAAATTAAATGTCAAGTATTTTTATTATTTTTTATAAAAATTATAATCTTTTTGATTTTATTTTAACTCTAAAAATCGTATAATGTTTCTAAAAAAATTAATAACGCTATGAATAAAAACAAAATAACCGCTTATTTTCTTTCTTTAATCCTTGTTATTTTATTTGCCGTCAGGCTTATATTGATAACTAAAATCGATCTTATTCCCGAAGAAACTTATTACTGGCAATGGTCGAGGCATCTTGCTCTTTCATATTACGATATGTCTCCCATGATCGCCTATACTATCGCGTTAACAACTTTTTTCGGCAGATTCAATTCCCAGTTTTTCGTCAGATTTGCGGCTCCGGCTATTTCTTTGCTTTTGTCTTTGATTGCATATTCGGCTTTAAAAAAAATAACGGGAAAAACCTTGCAACCGTTAATATGGGCTATTTTATTAAACGCGGTCCCGATATTAAACATAGGTTCTATTCTGATAGTTTACGGAAATTTGCAGATGCTGTTTTTTTCGTTGACGATTCTGCTATTGTTATATTTTATTATTTCAGGCAAAGATTTTTACTGGTATTTAATCGGAATATCCACGGGACTTGCTTTGTTGAGCAAATACACCGCCGCATTTATTTATCCCATAGTTTTAGCTTTTCTTCTTTTAAGCCGTAAGCATAGGAAATATCTTTTTAAAAAAGAGCCGTATATCGCTTTTTTAATATCGGCAATTATATTTGCTCCCGTAATAGTTTGGAACAGCCTTAACGATTTCGTATCGTTCAGGCATCTTATGACGCTTTCCGGAAGTTATAAAAGCTTCGGTATATTTCTAAGCAATCTTTTTTTGTTTATAGTATCGCAGGCCGGTATTATTTCTCCATTTTTATTTTTAATAATAATGGTTTCGATGTTCGCCGGATTGTATATCGGCTTAAAAGAAAAAAACGACGTGTATTTAGCTCTTTCCGCCGCATCTATAATACCTTTTTTATATTTTTTATATCAATGCGCAAAAACAATGGTTCAGCCTAACTGGCCGGTTTTTTTATATTTTCCTGCTTTCCTGCTTGCTTCTCTTGTCGCATACAGGCTTTACGAAACTTCTAATAAGAAAATAAAAAAAATAATCGTTTATTTTTACGGTCTTTCCTTTTTCACGGGCATTCTGTTTTCGGTTATTATTTTTATTTCCCCTTATTATATTACGGTGGGAAAGCTGTTTAACGTTAAGGTAAGCAAAAGCCCTTTAAGAGATATGCTGGGATGGAAAAAGATGGCCGAAGACACGGATTTTATTTTAAATAAATACAAAAAAGACCGGCTTATTATAGCCGCAAGAAGATTTCAAACGGCAAGCGAACTTGCTTATTACGTTAAAGGAAGGCCTCAGACATACTCCTTTAACTATTTTATTAGAAGCAACGAATATTCGCTATGGAATAATTTTAAAAACAAAAAAGGACGGAATTTTCTTTACGTGATAGATACAAAATACGGAAAAAATTTAGAAAAAAGCTTATGCGAAAATTTTAAAAGCTGTTCTTTAGTTAAGAAAACCGTAATAAAAAATAAATTCGGCCAAAAAATAAGAACGTTAAAATTTTACATACTTAAAGATTTTCTTTACAGAGATAAATATATGTTTAAAAAATTCTCGTCTAAGGAATTTTAAATTAAAATTTAAAAACCTTTTTCGTTAAGAACTTTTAAAGGTTCCGAAATCATATCGCCGAATTCCGCTTCTTTTTTCGAAAAGCCGAAAGCTAAAGCCATTAACTGGGTCAGATAAACAATTGGAAGTTCTGAGTCTTTTCCGAATTTTTCGACTATTTTCGGTTGATTTACGTCTAATGCGCCGGCGCATTTAGGGCATATAAGGGCTATAACGTCGGCTCCGGCTTTTTTAGCCTTTGAAATCGTCTGCGAACATAACGTAAAAGACGTCTCTTCGTCCTGCACTACGTTCCTGCCGCCGCAGCACTGCACTTCGTTGCCGTAAAAAACGGTTTCCGCGCCTAAAGCTTCCAAAAATTCATGCATAAAATGCGGTCTTTCGGAATTATCCATTTTAGGTTTTTTATCGGTAAACGTGTACATCGAAGGTCTGGAATAAAGGCACCCGTAATAAGGAGCGACTTTAAGCCCTTTAAGAGGTTTAACGACGTTCTTTTTTACTTCTTCTACGCCTTTTTCGTTATACAAAAATTCAAGAATGTGCCTTGCTTCGCCGTCCGGAATATATTCCTCGTTAAATTCGCCCGCTTCTTTAAATATTTCGTTAACGGCGGAAAGTTCGTTCTGGTTTTCCTTAACTCTCGCAATCGACCTGCTGAACTCATGATAGCATACGGAACAAGCCATAACTAAATTTTTAGAGCCGAGTCTGTTTTTAGCAAGCATCATATTTCTAAGGGGCATATACATAGAAGCCGCACCCTTGGATTTCATCTCGCCGATTCCGCAGCAGTTATAATCCGGAATTTCGATAAGCTCTATGCCCATTTTTTTTGAAACTAATTTTGAACTGTTATTGTAGGCTCTGTCTATAGTCAACAATGCGCATCCAGGATAATACGCCGCCTGATTTTCCTTTAATTTATCCATTTATCTAAACCCCCGCTTCGCCGTTTTCAATAGTATTTAGTTTATGTAAATAATTTTCTATAGCTTCTTTTGACCTGCTCCAGTTATGGGGCTTGCCAAGTCTTAATATAGAAAATGCCCTGCCGTCTTTAGCCATTTTAAAAATAGCGTCTCTTTCTATCTTTCCAAGCAGTTCTTTCATTCTGCCGGATTTCTGCATTGCGAACGTATGAAGTTTTGCGAGATCCAATCTTCCGTGTCCTATTATCATATCTTCGTATATTTTTTTTACTTCTTCGTCAAGTTTTAATTTAGTTTTTACTTCTTCGGGAAAATATTTTTTTATTACAAGCGCGAGGGCTTCCATCATTTCTGCGGGATTTACCTGCTTTGGGCATCTCTGCGAACATTTATAGCATCCGACGCAGCGCCAGGCAACGTCAATATATTTTTTCAGTTCTTTTAAATTTCCCAACTGCATCATATAAATGAACGCCCTCGGATTAAATCTTCTGTATAAAGGCGTCACGGTGCAGCTTGCGGTACACATGCCGCACTGCCAGCATCTGTTTATCCTGGAACCTGAGACGGTTTTCTTAATTTCTTCAAAAAAACTTCTGTCGAATTCGGAATCTACCCGTGAAATAATGAAGGTATTCCAGCGGCCGGAAACATCTACGCCGTCGATAACTAAATTTTTTTCTTCTTTAATATTATCGTCTTCTATAAGATGCCTTGCTACTATATGCTCTCCTTTTTCGGCAACGGGTCTGCCGCCGCCCGAATTTCCTTTATCATGCATTTCCAGAGCCATATTTTTTCCTCCTATTTTATTGCCTGTTCTAACTTTTCGATACCGAGAAGTTTTTTCATTAAAGTAATTCCATCCGGAACGCCGACAGACAAAGACTTGGATTCGGCGTACACCATTTTAAAAACATAATCAGAATACATATAGCTTAGCAGAATATCCGCCCCGTAAGGACGCTTCAAATTAAGTCCGTTTTTACCGGACAGTTCGTAAAGATAATCGATTTCATCTTTCATTTCCCTAATGCTGAAAGGCATAATATACGGATTGCCTTCCCATGTCCTTTTTAAAAAATCTGCCATATAAGGCAGGCATCCGGTTCCGTTATCCTGCCTGTAAACCCACGAAGTCCACAAAACATTCTTCTCCGGTTCATAAAAATGCAAAAGCTCTAAAGCTATGTCTCTTTTAACTATAACGTCATCATAAGAAAACAATTCTAAAAAACGTCCGATTCTTATTTCGGCTGACTTTTTATTATCCGATAGAATTGCGAAGAAATTATTTAAAGTTTCCCCGTTTATACCGTTTAAAATTTTTTCCTTATGCCTTCTAATCGAAAAAATCATGGATAATATTTTATCCAATCTTTCTTTTTCTAATTCTAATTTACCTTCGGATAAAAATTCCTTTATAATTTTAGTTTTAAGTCTCAAAAGACCGTTAAATAGTTCTATTTTTTCATCCGGTAAATTTTCTTTTACTATTTCGAAAAATTTTTCTTCGTACCTTTTATCTATTTTGTTATTTTTCAGTATATACGGCATTTTACCTGTTTTTTACTGCATAAGTATAAGCATTCATAGCGGCGGCTGCGCCTTCGGTAATAGAATCCGAAATAGCTTTAGGCCCGGTACACGCGCCGGCCAGAAAAACTCCGGATTTAGTAGATTTAAACGGAGAAAGCGTAACGTTTTCCGGCTTTAAAAATCCGTGTTCGTCGAGTTCGATGCCAAGTTTGCTCGATATTTCAGGCGACTGGGATCCGCCTTCCATGCCTGAAGCAAGAACTACCATATCGAACGGAATTTCGAACGGTCCCCTTAAAAGCGTGTCTTCTCCTTTACATACGACCGTATTGTCCGGCCCGGAAGTGATTTCGGCAATTCTGCCCTTGACTATCTGCACGTCATGTTCTTCCATAGCTTTCCAGTATAAGTCTTCAAAAAAACCGTACGTCCTTATATCCATGTAAAATATATACGCTTCGCAGTCCGGAAAATGCTCTCTCATTTCAATAGCCTGTTTTACGGAAACCGTACAGCATACCCTGGAACAATACTGGTTTCCGACATGCCTGTCCCTTGAACC
>JAJYWW010000101.1 GCA_021791295.1 bacterium
AGGCTGTCTTTTAATATAAAAATCGTTTATATTACCGTTACGTATAGGATTAGTGATGACTAGAGATACCCCCTGCACCGACCTTGCTATGAGATTTAATGCGGTCTGCATATCCATATTCCCTACGATAGAAACTTTTTGTTTAAGCAAAAATGGAATCTTAGGTTTTAAACGGACAGATTGTTTTAGCTTAGACTTAGAGGTCTTTGTAGCGATTATATATACATTTGCGTGAGCTTTGCCGCAAAAACCGGAAAGCAGAAATAAAAATATAATTAATGTAAGGGCACTGCTTGTTTTAATAATCTTCATATTAAAGCTCCTCATTTAACTTTAGGGGGACGAATCTGGTTAAGGTTTGTTTTGCCGTTATTATTTTCGCCGAATAAAACAGGGTAACTCCGTGCGATTTTATTGCACGATATTTTAACCGATGAGTAACTAATTTCTATTACAAAACAACTTCCGAAAGCCTCGCCGGATTTTAGGTATAAATCTCCGCCTCGATATTGAATAACGGCGTTTCGCCCCGATATACCTAATACTTCGAAGTTTTGTTGTTTGGTCTGCGCTATGCTGGGTAATTGCGATTGAATATTTTTAATTGCATTAGGAATATTATTTATATTTGAATACTCCTGCCCAGACTGAAAAGGCGGTGCAGGAGTATTATTCAAAGACATCGGGGTAGGTGAAGATTTTTTTCTCATTTTTAACTTAAATAAATCGTTTAATTTATTATTCTGTTTTTTTGAAATTACGGGTTTTTGCGCAGCTATTTTTATTTTCCCAGTCCCTGCCAACATTGGAAGGATAGAAAAGGGTGAACGAATATTCCTTGAAGTAGTTTTTACGGAATGTTTTAAAAACGAAGAAAACGCGGGCGTTTTTGTTTGCGGCTTCTCGGTTTTTAATAAAAAAGCCGCTATAAACGCTATAAGTAAGACCGATAACGCTACAAGCGTTATCTTTTTTCTTTTCGAAAGCGATTTAAAATTTATAAATTTCATGACTATGCTCCGTATAAATTAAGGTTTATATTTGTTCTCTTCCTTGATATTCTTATAAAATTTATTTTTGCTGGAAAAAGATTGCGCATATTGCTTAGAATTAAGAAAAATTCTTTCATTGAATAATATTTAGTTACTTTAAGTCGAATGCCGATTTTTTTTAGGCCGTAAAAAGTATTAGAACTTCCTATGTAGTAAGATAGATTTTTTATTTGTCCAAAATTAATGGGAACTATTTCTTTTTTGTTGTGCCCTTTCGTTTTATTAAAGACATGAAGCGGACGGGAAGCTGGAATAAACCCTGGTCTCCCGCCGCCGTTCATGTTTGAGGAGGTGACGATGGAAACTGGAACTTTAATTAAATCAACCTTTATTTTAAAACCATTTGAATTTAAATAATTAATATAGCTTAAGAAAGTAAAAAGATAGGTCGTAAGGCGGTGGTACCCATAGACGGTTTTAGGAATTTCTACTTTCTTTACCGATATTATTTTGGAGTTTAGATTCCTTTGTTTTTGCTTTAGCGCCGCATAATTTTCTTTTTCATATTTATAGCGCGGATATATTTTCGTTATTTTAAAAATAAGAAAAAGCGCTAAGGATATAATTATTATCGATACTATTTTCTTCATAAGTGTCCCTGAAAATAAAAATACGGTTTACCAGCTTTATTAATAATGCTTGCAACTTCTATCCCGGTTCCCTTTAAATTATTTTGCAACTCGTTAAATTCATTTACAAATTCTGCCGGACCGCCGGTCGTATATCCTATGCCGGTTATTCCATATTTTCCGCCGGCATTCGTAACTTTTATATATTTAATTTCCATGTTCATGGGAAACTTGGAAAAAATATTTATTAGAGCATTCGAGTACTGCGGCTGTTTCGCCAAAACATATAAGAATCTTTCGCTTGAAAGCGTTTTTAATTTATTTGAAAGAATATCGTTTTTTGTTCGCGCGGCTTTTATTTTTGAAGAAAAACTATGCAATTTATCGCTAATACTTTTAAAAGCAACTAACGAAAAAACAAGCATTAAAACTGAAACGGAAATTAAGAGCGTATCTTTTAGATTTTTTTCTTTAACTCTCTTTTTAATATTTTCTTTTGGTTCTCTAAAAATATACGGGTCTAGGTCCTCAAACATCGCAAAAATATCGGAATACGAAATCAGCGTAGCTTCGCGCTCCGCTTCTAAAAAACCTATAAGCGTTTTATCGAGAACAAAAAAATTGATTTTAGCGAAACCTTTTTTGTTTAGTGAATTTATCATTTCATCTATCTGATTTTTAAAAGACTGTATATTTGTAATATCCGTAGCTATGTCTTTTTTCTCGGTGATTATAGTCATTCTTACGGCTTTATCTTCTATTCTCTCCAAAAAAATATTAGTAGAAGCCGTATGGTTAATACTTTTTAAATATTTCAAAAATAAAATCTGATAAGGGAACGGATACGAATTGTAAGCATTATAAATATCTTGGATTATAGTATTCTCTAAATAAAATACGATATAAGCATCTTCATCTTTCCAAACCGATACTGACCGCCTTTCGGAAAATTTCTTAATAAATTTCTGATAGTCTCTTGCTTTAAATCTATATGACTTTATTTTTATGTCACGTGATAAAAAAGCTAAAAAGCTTTGGGCGACAGGCGAGTCGTAATTTACTAAACTGCTCGTATCGTTTAAACCTTCAAATCTATCTATATAAGAATCGTAAATATAATTGCTCATTTTTTAATGATTACCTCTTTTTTATCCGGATATATAAATATTTTATAAGACCTGCCGAAAAGTCTATTGAGCAATACCGCGAGGTTTATTGCGTTAAGATTTATCGTTACGGAGCGGGCAAGATTAATATGTTTCGCTATAAAGTAATATCCCGTTTTTTCGTTAAGTTTTTCGACAACCCTCCATAAAGGCATTTTGTTGACGTATATGCTGACAGATGGAACCGTATTTTCGTCGCCGAATATATTTGAAGGTTTTAAAACTTTCAGCGGCTTTACTTTTCCCTGGTTTTTAATTTTAATCCCTTTTTTATTTTTATTGATATCTTTGTGAATTCTTATTGTCTTTGTCTTAACAATCTTCTGTAAGCCCTCCGGTTGTTTTATTTTTTTTGTTTTAATAACTTCTATATTTTTCTTTTTTAAATAATACATAGAGATAAGTTCCCTCATTTTTTGATTTTCTTTTTTAACGTTAATGCTCGACGCGTTTGTTTTGACCGGTTTATAAAAATACATCCCGGCGGCTGCCGTAATGCCTAAGATTATTAAAATTGGAATAATTATAAACCCTTTATCGTTGTTCATATTTCCCCTGCTTTTCTTTTATGGAATTTAAACCGTCTATATTTTCAATAAAAACAGTAAAAATATCCGGGTCGAACGCTTTACCCGGAGACATTTCATCCCGCATAATTTTTATGCTTTCTTCAACCGAATATACGGGTTTATAAACCCTTTCATTCGTTAGCGCATCGAAAACATCTGCAATTATCGTAATTCTTCCGGATATCGGAATATCTTTCCCTTTAAGTCCATTAGGATAGCCCGACCCGTCAAATTTTTCATGGTGAGATAGAGCGATTTCAGCAGCCAAATTAAAAATGCAATCTTTTTTATAATTTCCGGAATCTTTAAGTATTTTATAGCCTATTTCGCAATGGGTCTTCATTATGTTAAATTCATCTTCTGTTAATTTTTCAGGCTTCAAAAGAATATTATCAGGGATACCGACCTTGCCTATGTCGTGCATCGGCGATGCGAAAAATAAATCATTGGTGAAATCGGAAGAAAGCCCCATAGCTTTTGCGAGTAATTTGCAATAAAATGCTATCCTCTGGGTATGCTTGCCCGTTGCCTCATCTCTCGCTCCGGCAATTTTATTTAGTCTTCTTAAATTTTCTAAAATATCTATATTAAGCATTTGTATATTTTATTAATATTAATTCTTTTTAATTATATCAAAACAGAATAAGAAAAGCAAAAAAAAATATTAAAATTGGGAATAAGATATTTCGTAGAAATTCCCTCGCCAGAGGACTATTTGAGCAAGAGCTCTTTTTTTATTTTTATATTCCATATTCTAAACACTCCATTTTGTCCCTGGCTTATTGTTCTTGTCAGGCCAAAAACAGCTTTTACATTCGAAACACCTGAAATAAGGTTTGCCGCTTTTGGTTTTTAAAATAACAAGACTTGCCTTGCATGACGGACAGGCGGGACCGGATTTAGATTTTAAACTTGATTTAAAACCGCCGGATTTAGGCTTGTAATTATCGGATTTACTAACAGATATAGTTAAACCTTTTATTTTTTCTATTTCTTTTCTAATAAAATCCGTCTGATTATTTATAAATGTTTCTATATTTTCGCTTCCCGCCGCAATTTCAGAGAGATAAGATTCCCATTTTGCGGTTAAAACCGGGTCTTTAATACTTGCCGGTAAATAACCTATTATCTCCTTGCCTTGAGCCGTCGAGATTATCTGTTTACCTTTGCGCTCTAAAAACTCTCTTCTGACAAGTTCCTCGATTGTATTAGCCCTTGTCGCTTCTGTTCCGATGCCATCGGTTTCTTTCAATATTTTTTTAGATTCCTCGTCGGTTATGTATTTATAGATATGACACATAGCATCGATTAACGTTCCGTCCGTGAATCTGGATGGCGGAGTAGTTTTTTTGGCGTCAACTCCGGAGTCTGACGATTTAACGGCATCGCCTTCCGCCATAGGCGGCAAACTGTTTTCTGGAGCATCTTCGCCGGCTTTTTCTTCTTTAACCGCTAAAGCCTTAAAGCCCTGCTTTAATACCTGAGTTCCAGACGCCGTGAATATATAATTTTCGATATTGAGCTTGACCGACATAGCAATATATTCATAAGAGGGCGCAAATATAAGGTAAAAAGAAAGAATTATCCGTTCATATAACTTTTTTTCATCTGGGTTTAACGAACCATAAGCTGTGATATCTTTAGTGGGAACTATGCCAGTATGCGCCGTTATTTTTTTAGTATTCCAGCATTTATGCTTAATATTGAGATTAACTAAGTTAGAACCTGCTGGGAGAATAGTTTTTAATTTATTTACTAATTGCCCAGCGTTTACAAATTCTTCTTCAGGGAGATACGAACAATCAGTTCTTGGATATGATGTCAGCTTTTTTTCATATAAAATCTGCAAAGTATCAAGGGTCTTTTTCGCCGACCAGCCCCATGCGCTTGAAGCAAACTTTTGCAGGCTTGAAAGCATAAACGGCATAGGCGGGTCCTGCGACTTCTTTTCGTTTTTTACGTCGGTAATTTTGCCCGGTTTATTTTTTACCGTTTGAGATATTATTTCGGCAATATTAGCGTCGATAAGCCGGTTTTCTTCATCTATGCCTTTTTCAAGTAAATCCGGTTTTAAAATTGCCTTAAATCTGCCATTTTTATGGTCGATATTCGCCCATATGACAAAATAATCTTTTGGGATGAAGTTTTCTATCGACAAATCCCTTTCGACTACCAGATTAAGCGTAGGAGTCTGGACGCGTCCCACGGTAATAAGCCTACCCGATTTAACCGTATAAGCTCTTGTAAGATTAAGTCCGACTAACCAATCCGCTCTCGAGCGGCCTAGGGCCGATAGCATGAAATTGTAATACTGCTTATTGTCTTTAAGGTTTTTAAGCGCTTTTTCAATGTTCTCCGCGTCGAGGGCTTGAACCCATAATCTCAATACCTTACCTTTATAGTTAAGATATTCCAAAACCTCGTCCACGAGTAGCTGGCCTTCGCGGTCGGGGTCTCCCGCGTTTACCGCTTCCTTGGCGGCGTTAAGTAACTGCTTAATAACTTTGAATTGCGCCGCCGAAGATTTGGGGACTTCCATTCTCCATATTTCAGGAACAACGGGAAGGTCTTCCATTCTCCATATTTTTTTACCGGTTTTAGGGTTTACCGGGGTATCCGGCAGATACGCGTCCGGCATCTCCTGCGCGAGTAGATGCCCGAAGCACCAGGTAACCAAGTTCCCGTTTTTACATTCTATGTGCCCTACGCCCTTAACGGAGTGGTTCTTGATAACTCCAAGACTTTCGGCTATCGCCCGCCCCATGGACGGCTTTTCGGCTATAAAAAGCATAATATCTCCTTAGGTTTAGTAAATTTATTTTTGTTTTAAACCTTACTTATAATCCCTTTAATTAGTGATCTAAATCCCCGTTCTTGGGGTTTTCCATAAGTAAACCAGTGTATAATTTTATCCTTTGCTAATACGGGCTTATCCTTAAGCCCTAAAATAAGACATTCGTTAGACTTTAATTGCAATATTTCTTCTTTAGATATTTGCGGATTATAGTTATTAACGATATATTCGGCATCGGATAAGTCGTTAATATGGAAAAACATCTTAATTTTAAATGAATTTAAAATATTTTCCGTATAAGCTTCGCCGTATATCTTAAGTAAATCTCGTATGCTTTGAACAGTGGCTACTATTCTAACGTTATAAGGAGGATTTATAAGAAAGTCGCCATATACGGGGAATAATGACAGGTCGTCTATTATAATCGTGACGGGTTCTTCAGGAACGGAATTACCATGTGAATAATAAATACAGTCCACTATATATTTAAAAGAATAATGCAATAATTTAATTCTTTCTTCATGGTAAAAAGGTGAAGCCGTAAGATAAATTGTATATTGGCTTCCTAAAAATTCAAGTTCTTCCCCGTTAGGAATAAAATCTTTTTTTGTATATATATTCTGCTTAAGTTTTTCTTTCCTATAATTAGCCGTTTCTTCAAAAAGCATGTCGTCATCTCTGCCTATTACGATAACGGAATCTTTAAGGCTTAATAAATTAGGTTTAACGAAAAAATTTGTCTTACCCGTCCGGCAACGTCCGACGACAAGAACATTAGAATCGTCTTTTGTCTTTAACGAATGGGTTAGAATTATTTTATCCATATTATTTTATTCCTCTCTGT
>JAJYWW010000026.1 GCA_021791295.1 bacterium
AATTCTTGGAATCTATCTATAAAAACAAGCGAGTTTTTAGGATTTTCATGCTGATAAACTTTTATATTGATAAGCATAGCAATCGTCAAAGAACCTAATAACGCAGGATGTAAATAATGAAATATTTTAGAAGTATTTATAACTACAAACGGATTATCAAAATTAACTTTCGACTTATACTCAAAGAATTTACCGTAAGTTTCTAAAAATAAGTCTAAATTACCTAAAAACACGGATAATCTGCTATCGTTAAACTCTTTCATATAATTCACAACGTCTTTAACCGTTAAATTTTCTCTATATTCTCTCCATAATGTAACTAAAGCTTTATCTATATTAAATTTAATATATTTCTCGTCTTCGTCCGATAAATAAAAATCACTTTTAACGGACATAAGAAAAATCCACTCGATAAAATAATCTCTGTAATAATCAAATAAACCTTTGTCTTTAAAAAAAGAAAATGGATTTATGCAAATAGGGTTATCAATATCTAATACAATCTCTTGGCCGTTAACGGTTTTAAGAATTTCGGCATAACTATCTTGGTCATCCAAAGGAAATATAAAGACTTTATCGCCTTTGACGTAATGCGAATAAGCGATATGCTTTATAAGAGAAGTTTTACCTGTTTGACCTATTATAGCTCCGTTATATTGAAAATCTCCGTCTTCAAATATGTCAAATCCAGCTGTCATTCCGTTTCTTAATTTTACAGAGATAGTTCTAAAATCCGTTCCTGCCCAATTCAATACCGGATATAATTTTCTATCTATCTCTTTTATGTCGTTTATAATTTCAGCAGTATAAATCTTTTTATTCAGTCCAAACGGTAAAAATTTATCGACGATAGAATTTTTGTTATGAGATAAATCTTTAAACTGATTCCAAAAAAAACCGGCAGAAACATTAATTTTATCGTATAATAAATTATCAATTTTACCGTATAACGAATTATCGACTTTATTAAAGAAACGGCTTACTTTATTAGCCGGTTTCCTATTGCTTATATTCATTATTTGAATCTTAGGGCAACCAGAATACTTTAAAAAATCAGCTTCAAAAATATTAGTTGATTTTTCGACGCCTCGAACGGAAAAACCTTGCCATTGTTCAATAGGATAAATATTTTCAGATAAAAAAATTTCTAAGTCCGTTTCATTCAAAAAAACGGCATCTTTAATAAAAGCGTTAATAATATCCCTAAAAATTTCTATTTTTTCTATTTCCTGCGTCAAAAAAATTATAAAATATTTTTGCTCGTTTTTTTGCGGAGATATATAAGAAACGAACTGTATATCTACAGGCTTAATAAGAGATAAAATATTACCTGCGATGTATAAAATATCGTCTTTATTAAATAGTTTTTCAGTTTCGACTATCAATTTGTGTTCGCTTATCATAAAATTGCCTCGTAAAATTATTAAAATTATTTTGCTCCCGCCGCATCTAAATATCCTACCCAGCAGTAAGTATATTCGGCCGGCGTTATAAAATCCAAAAATACTTTATAGTTAGGATTACCGACTTTAGCCTCCAGCGATTTATTATATGCAACGCTATCATTTTCACAGTCTATATAACTCCGCCTCGTGCTTAAATCCGGATTTTGGTTGTAAAGACGTTTTCCTAATAAATAGAATATTTCGTCTATTTTAAACAGACTTTTCGTTTTGATATAGCCTGCCCAGCAATATGTAACTTCAGCGGGAGACATATAGTGCAAAAACAGTTTATAATTAGGATTGCCGTTTCCTTCCGCAAGTTTTTTATTGTATTTAAGCATAAAAATCTTGCATACTTGATAACTCTGCGTGGTAGTTAAATCAGTTTTTTTCTTATAAATAGATTTACCGGCTATATAAGCGGCTTCGTCAAGTTTCTGTAAATTAGAATATACGTCGGCATGAGCAAGCGAAATCATCGAAATAAAAGAAAGAACTAAAACCGTAAAAAAAAATATTTTTTTCAATTTTTGTCCCCCCTAAATATTTATATTTAGCAATAAAGCAGCAATAGCATTAATTTCTTCTACCGAAAATACCTGAGACGTGTTATCGAACATACTTACTGCATTGCTGACAGCATCGTATCTTGACTTTGCGGGTTTATTCAAAGAACTCGTCATATGAGCATCATCGATGAACCTGTCGGCTATGCCGATAACATAAGCGCTTCTCGAAACTCCCGTCATCTTTTTGTTGTAGCCTTTTGCTAAAGGCAATTCGTGGTGGTCTAAAATAGCCAACGTCGAAACGGGAGATATTGGTAATGCCGAATTAGCCGATAACTTAGTATGTTGTTTCATCATATCGTATTCGCCTC
The DNA here is from genome assembly GCA_021791295.1 of bacterium. Next base: position 2,326 of record JAJYWW010000026.1, read on the forward strand.
CAGTTAAATCTCCCTTATATAAAATATATTCGGGTATGCCGATAAGACCGCTATTAGCCATATACGAAGCTACCACTAAATCTTCTTTTTCTAATCTGGCTTCTTCATTATTACCGCTTTTAATCAAGTCGAAATCCATTTTTAGAAGCTCAAATATCGACATCGCCACTGCGCCCGTCTTTACGCATTTGTCGAATATTATAGGCTTATTGACCGCTACGTACCCTAAAATCGTGTTTAAAGATTTTATTTTTTCGGATACCGGCTGCACCTGATTATTTTCAGGATTTGGATTTTCTTGCGACGGTTCTTGAATATCCGCATTGTCTTGATTAACGGTTTCTTCCGTTTGAACGCCTGCCGTCTCAGTGGTTTGTTCTTGTAGTTCTTCTTGATTCTCCAGCATAATATTAATCCTCCTATGATTTTTTTGACTTGCAAGTATATTTTATATACCAAGCTTTACATCCCACGGTAAACAAAGGAATAAATGCGCTTACTCCGTAAACCAATGCGCTTTTTACCATAAGGTCGAAAAAAGACGGCCTTATTAATTTATGAAACAATAAAGAGTAATAAGCCCTTTCCGGCGGCAAACTTCTGTCTATAAATCTCGCCCAAGAAAAAAAAGTAACGAAATAATGCCCTATCGAGACGAAGCCTGATAATTTATAAAGCAAATAAAAAACAACTATTGAAAAACCGCCTATAAGCCCTATCATAACCGTTCTTCCCGTTAGAAGGGATAATATAGCTATTTTGGTTATTCTTCCCGTATAAAGGCTTGCAAGAGTCAGGCAAAGCATTAAATAAGCTATAAGCGGAAGAAGCGCAACCGATATTAAAAGAACCTGCTTAAATAACCCTATCGGATGTCCGGTAAAAAAATATACGTAATCAGGTATTATAAAGGCAAGCAGAGGAAATAGCAGCAAAGTAAAAAGCAGTTCAAAAGAACCGTGTTTCATTCCTACGTTCATATACTCAAGTCTGTCTTTATAAGTAAATCTGTCTGTTTGCAATTTAACGCCCTCTAATTCTATAGCTCTCCATTTTTGCACTTGGTCTATAACTTCCATGAACGTAAGCACTTTTTTCTTTTTTTCGGGCATCATAACGCCCGGAGTGCCTGAGCCTTGATTAAACATACCATCGAAATCATCATTATTCATAGCTCGGATACCCCCATACAAGGGAGGAGAGCTATCCTCCTTGTTTTAAAAGTTTCAATCAACCTTAATTTTGTATATTTAACCGAAGCGTTGATTTTCTCTCCGGTCAAAAGCCTTAAATCAAAATAGCCTGAACTTCTTAAGCTGTAAATAAAGCACTCTATCTTGCCGTATAATACCTTATCAAACCTGTGGAAACCAAAAGCCTGTTTAATGGTATTAACCTTTCTTTTACCGCCTTTAAGCAGGTTAGCCTTAAATAAAGAGCGGTTACACTTGCGGACGTATTTAATGAAATAGTTATTGTCCGTCCTTTCCTGTCCGCTCCCGCCTGCTATGCAAAAGGCGTCGTTAGCGTGGCTCTTTTCGAGTTTTAACGCTATCCTTGAGGACTTGGTAAGGTAGCCGTAAGTAATGCTAACGGCGTTGCCTAACTCCCGCAGCTTATTAACTATCTTCCAGCGCAGGATAGACATAATAGTTTCAGCTTTAAAGGCTTTATGTTTCTTGACTTTAAGCTCTATCTTGCCTTTATGATACGCCTTATGGCAACTTTCGCATAATGTTATAAGGTTATCCGGTCTATCCCCGCCTGTCTGACGGCTTTCGATGTGGTGAACGTTTAATACCTTATCCTTGCTCTTGCCGTTACAAGCTTGGCATTTATGACCGTCCCTGTAAAGAACGTATTCCCTTACGTTCCAAAAGTCCTTTTGATCGCCGTTCTGATAGTCCGTTCCCGTTATATCCGGATTCTTAATTTTCTGGATATCGAAAACAGCGGCTTCGACGGTAATCTCCGATACAGGCAATATAGACTTAACAAAATCTACCGCTTTAACATGCTCGTTAAGCCTGTGTTCTACGCTCGGAGCGAGCCAACCGGCTTTAATACCACGGTTTAAGAAACGAGCCTTGCGATACCATAACCTATTGCGTCTCGTCCTGCGGTATTGCCTTTTCTCCGATAAGAGCTTTTGTATGTCGGTTCGTAATTCTACTTCGGAGCGAAAAAGCTCTTTATCGCTTGATACCGCCGATAATCCGACGTGCTTATAGCCGGTATCGACGCCTAATTTGACGTCTTGAACCTGATTTTCACAATCAAAGTTAAGCTGAATTGTAAAAGGCGTTCTTTTAACCACTTTAGCCCTGCCTTGCTTTAAAAGTTTTCTTGCTTTAGCCGCTTTGCACGGCATTAACGGTTTACCGTCAATACTTAAAACATAGACTAACATAATCGTTTTTAAAACCTCCTGTTAGTTGAAGTTAGATACGCATCGGGAATGTTATTCAAGGTTTTTAAGTCTGTCACACTATCCATTACCCTCTCAGGATTGTTTAATAACAGACCACAGTTGCTACGGACTTGCGTTTTACGGGTCAATTCCCGATATCCGTAGGTGTGTGCCTTATAGGTTCTCTTGAATAACTGCTGATTAAACATAATTTAATCTCCCTTATCAACCGGCTTTTGCAAGCCTGCGGATTTATCCGCGGGTGGTTGACTGTTTTTTAGTTCCAAAATTGCCTCCAGAAAACTACAAAAATTTTCGTATAAAATATTGATTGTGAGTTAATGCGTATATATCCGCCTTTGGCACAAAATTTAAAACAAGTACAATTAAAACCGCAAGCAACGGCAAAGTAACAAGTCCGTATTCCTGAATAGTCCCAACTCTGAATAAATGCAGGCAAAATCCTTTTTTCGTAATAGGATACAAAAACGGAACGCCTTCCATAGTGAGGCTATCGAGGAATAGATGAGAAAGAAAGGCAAGCGTAAAAACGGTTATTTCAGGTTTAAGGTTTATATCGTAATGAATATATCTTCCTTTTAAATAAATAATGCCGAAAATACAAACCGCAAGAAATAATAGCGTATGAGCAATGCCTCTGTGCTTCCATATCGTATTTTTTTTTCTTGAGTCTCCCAGTATTAAATCTATATCAGGCAAAACACCGCCTACCATTCCCGTTAATAAGAGAGGAACGGTATTTATAGGGGCGTGACTTCCGCTAACGCCGATATAGGCAGCGGTGACGGTTAAACCTGCTATAATATGAGTTATTCTCGTCATGAAAAAAATTAAAAAAATAAAAGTTTACGTGAACTACCCGCCCTTACGGACGGGGACTTAAAGTTATAGATTAGTTAAAAAATATCACTTTAATAAATGTTTGTCAATACAAAAATTAAACAAAAAGATATTATACGGAAAAAATTAGTTAGTGGTATATGCTATATATTGTTATATAGTATTATCTTCCTTTAGGAACGAAGACTCGTATTTTTTATTAGTGTAAATTATTACTTTTTCCTTCGCCCTTGTTAATGCAACGTAGTAAAGCCTTCTTTCTTCGGCAAAAGGATATTCGTTAACGGTATCGGATACGAGATCAAGAATAGAATCGCTTGCGTTTTCGGAAGGAATATTTTTTTTATTCGCATAAATCAAAAAAACAATATCCGCTTCAAGTCCTTTAACCCCGTGAATAGTATCGTTCAATACGGTTATATGCTGTTTTTTAAATTCATCTTTAAGCCTGTCGATTTCAAGAGCGTATAGTTCTTTTTTTAAATATGCGCCGTTTTTTCTGTTAAGAATATATACGGTTTTATTTTTTTCGTCCTTTAAATATTTTTCTATATCGGTAAATATATCCGATTCTTTTTCATAGTTTACTATTACGACGGCATCATCTTCGGAATTTGTATTTGCGATTATGCTCTTTTTAATCTGGTTCGGATTTTTCTGAATAAACTCGGAAGAATAATCGACTATTCCCTTGTCACATCTGAAAGTTTTCGTTAAAAAATTAGTTTTTGTGCCGTAACCGCAGCTTTTGAAATATTTATCGAAGTCATAGATATATTTAATATTGGCTCCGGCAAAACCGTTAATAGCCTGATAATCGTCGCCAACCGCAAAAAGTTTCGCGTCTTTGTTTTTATTTAAAACTGCTTGAACCATATTAAACTTAGAATCCGAAATATCCTGAAATTCATCTATCATGATAAGTTTATAATCGGGGATAAAAGCGCCGGAATTGATGTTTTCCGCAGCCTTAATTATCATATCCGTATAATCTATCATGCTTTTGCTCTTTAATTCGTTTTCGTAGCCGTTATAAAGTTCTTCAAAAAGTTTTAAAAATAAAAGGTTTCTTTTTCTGGAGTATATAAATTTAACGGCTTTGGCCTTATTTTTTAAATCGTTAAAATTAAGCTGTTTATCTTTGAAATGGTCTAAAAAACTACTTAATAAATCATTTAATTTATTTTCTCCTATCCTGCTTAAATCCCTGTTTATTTCCGATACGGATTTAGGATTAAATTTTACGTCTCTTCGTATAAGTTCCTTTTTAAGATAACCTAATAGCCTGCCGGAAAAAAACATTCCGCTCGTAGTCGAAATAAAGTCTATTT
>JAJYWW010000078.1 GCA_021791295.1 bacterium
GTTATATTCCCCGCTCAAACGGTCCTCTTTTTTTTCTTCGGCATATGCAGCCGCTTCTTTTTCTATATTTTCGAGGTTTTCGTTTTTTATTAATCTGCCGTTTACTAAAACCGCTATCCTGTCGCAAAGCTCTTTGCTGTCGGCAAGCACGTGAGACGAAAAAAATATGGTTTTCTTTCTTTCTTTAAGTTTAAATATTATATCCTTAAACTCCTTGCGCCCTATAGGGTCGAGTCCGGACAACGGTTCGTCGAATATTAAAATTTCCGGATCGCCTATAATAGAAACCGCCAATGCCAGCCTCTGGGTCATTCCCTTAGAATATTTATGCGCATGGATATTTTTAGCATAGAAAATGCCGGCTAATTTTAAAGCATCGTAAATTTCGTTTTTATTTATTTTTTTATTCAAGAGTTTAGAATAGTAATTAATAATTTCTATGCCTTTTAGTCCACGCGGAAAACTTGGGTTTTCGGGGAGATAACCTAAGTTAAGCCTTGCCCTGTAATCGGACGAGTCGTATCCGTTAATCTTTATACTTCCGCCCGATGCCTGAATAAGCCCTACTATCATTTTAATGGTCGTAGATTTGCCTGCGCCGTTAGGACCGAAAAAACCTGTGACTTTTCCTCCGTCTATGTCTAAAGAAAGGTCTTCGACAGCATTTTTCCGCGTCCCGAAAAAACCAACCCTGAAATATTTCGTAACGTTTTTTATTTCAATCATAATTCACCCTCTTTTTTGAGGCATAAAAAGTTTTAAAGAATATGGAATTTTATAATTTTTATGCTCCTTTTTAAGCGCTATCTCGTTTTTAACGGCGTCTATCCTATATTGTATTATCTGCTTAATGTAAGGATTTTTGTTGTTTTTATACATGGTTTCAAGAAAACTTAACGTTTTTTTAAGACTTCCGGATTTATTAAGGAGTTTAATATATAAAAATTCTAAATATTTCGGACTGCCTTTCATATCGACGGCATATTTTAGATAATATGCGGCTTTTTTATAATTCCCTATATTGTAAAAATAGTTAAAAGATATAAGGAACGGTATATTCCAATTCCCTTTTAAATGAGCCATGCCGAGCTTTAAAAGTTTTATGGCTCTTTCAGGTTTACCCGCCAGTCCGAGAAGCGTGCCTCCCGCCTGATAAGCATAATTAAAATTAGGATTTAAAGAAACCGTTATGAACGAAATTTTATACATATACGGGTAATGCGCCTTTGCCAGCCTGAAGGATGAAGCCTCCTGAACGAAAAGCGTCCAGAAATAATCCGAAGCCAATGTATTAAAATTAAAATCTACAAATTTTAAAAATTCTGGTTTTACGGACGAATATTTTAAAAACGAAACTAATTTCAATTTTAAACGGCTCTTGGAAAAAACCACTATATTAAAAGAAAATAAAATAGAATAGGCTAAAAACAGTATAATTAAAAAAATTGCTAAAACTTTAAAAACTTTATTGATACCTATACTCATTTTTAGATATTTTATATATTATTTTTTTTATTTACGCCGTTAAGCAACTCAAGATAAAATTCGGCGGTTTGCAACGTTACCGCTTTAGCGTCGAATTTTTTTACGACTTCATTATAGCAATTAACAGCAAAATTTTCAATTAAATCGTATTTATCTATTAAATACATTATTTTTTCCGCAAGCTCGATAAAATCTCCGTTCTTAAACAACAGCCCTGTTTCGTTATTTTTAATTATCTCAGGAATTCCCCCTACGTCCGAAGCTATAACTGCTTTTTTTAAGGCGCATGATTCTATTATGATGCTTCCCATTCCTTCAAGACCCGACGGAACGGTAATTAAGTCCGACGCATATATAAATTTTTCTATATTTTCTTTAAAGCCGCTTACGACGAAATTGTCTTTAAGCCCTTTCGTTTTAATTAAACCGACGATATAACCGTGCAATTCTCCTTCGCCTATTATAACGAATTTTAAATCCCGTCTTTTTTTTATTATTAATTCTGCCGCTTTTATAAATACTTCATGCCCTTTTTCGCCTGATAATCTTCCTATAAGGGAAATCATTTTTTCGTCCGGTTTAATACCTAATTCTTCTCTTATTTCAGCTTTTTCGGATTCGTAAAAAGAGGCAGTTTTATTTTCATAGCCGCAGATCCTTGGACTGTAAATAGTCCTGATTAAACTTTCATCTATTCCTATGTCGTTAATCAGCCTTTTTTTAATAAAATCCGATATAACTATAAATCTGTCTGTCAAGAACCTGTATATTAGAAATCCTTTTAAAAAATCTACTTTGTATGCGACATGCCGCGTTAAAACTTTTATGATCTTTTTTTTAAAAATAGAAACTGCTGCAATGCCGCCCAAAAATTGGTCTAAGGACGAATGAAAATTTATAATATCGATATCGTATCGCTTTAAAAAACGCCTTATTTTTAAAAAAGCAAAAATATCGATAAAATTCGTCATTCTTACGGAAAAATTACGAATGCCGCATTTATCCAATTCATCCCTTAATCTCTCGTTGTTATTATGAATAACGAATATATTGAATTCTTCGCTGCGGTACAGTTTCAAAAATTTAAGCAGAATTACTATGTCGTTTTGCGCTCCGCCGAAATTTTTAAAAGCGTCTATATGAAGTACGTTAAATTTGTCTTTTTTATTTTTTTTGTTATTCATAATATTGTATGTTATTATAATGCTATATTATATATATTATACTCATTTAAAACAATTTTACTTTTAAATTTATGCAGAATATCATTATAATTTTTTTTAAAGACATATTTCTTGCTTTAATTCCCATATTCGTCGCAATAGACGTTTTTGGAATTCTTCCGATTTATTTAGATTTCGTTAAAGATACGGATGCCGAAGAAGAAAAAAAGATTAGAAAAAATTCATTAATAACCGCTTTCAGCGTAGGAATAGGCTTTCTTCTGCTGGGCAAATCTCTTTTTGCTGTTATGGGAATTTCAATATACGATTTTGAAATGGCAGGCGGAGTCCTTCTATTTATAATATCCATAAACAATCTTCTTTCGGAAAAACGCAAACTTTATTCGTCGGCGGACAAAGCCGATTTGGGAGTCGTCCCGATAGGCGTGCCTTTAATAGTAGGTCCGGGAGTTTTAACTACGCTTTTAATAATTACCGGAATATACGGATATGTAGTAGTCACTATTGCTTTTATAGTAAACCTTTTAATTGTTTACGTCGTTTTAAAAAACACGAGACTATTTTTAAGATATCTCGGAAAAAACGGTTCGAACGCCGCCGGAAAACTTGCAGCGCTTCTGCTTGCCGCATACGCCGTAATGATGATAAGGGTAGGAGTAATAAACACCATAATCACTTATATGAAAAGCCTGCATTCTTCCTAAACAAAGTGCCGAAATTAAATTCCGGCGCTGCCGCAAATCATACGTTAAACCTAAAATGCATTATATCGCCGTCTTTAACGACGTAGTCTTTCCCTTCAAGCCTTAAAAGTCCCATTTTAGCGGCATTTGCTTCGGAACCTGCTTTGATAAAATCTTCGTAAGAAATAACTTCGGCTCTTATAAAACCTTTTTCAAAATCGGTATGAATTGTTCCTGCAGCCTGCGGCGCTTTCCATCCGTTTTTTATTTCCCACGCTCTTACTTCCTGCTTTCCTGCGGTAAAAAACGAGATTAAACCGAGAAGCTGAAAGCTGACCGAAGCGACGGTGTCTAATGCGGAAGATTCTATGCCGTAATCTTTAAGAAAAGCCTGTCTGTCTTCTTCGTTTAAAGAAGCAAGTTCTTCTTCTAATTTTGCGCATAATCTTATAACCGGTATATTTTTGGGCTTTGCAATATTAATAATATCTTCTATATCTTTATTTAAAAAATCATGGGCAAGCATATCCTCGTCAACGTTGAGAACGTATAAGGATGGTTTTGCAGATATTATGCCGAGGGATTTCAGTAAAATTTTCCCGTCGCCGTCTAATCCGGCGATATCGATATAGCCGGTTTCGGAAAGTTTATCGTTAATTTTTTTTAAAAAATCAAGATTGGAGGCGGCCGTTTTATCTCCGCTTCTTGCTATTTTTTCAAGCTTTTGTATATGTTTGGAAAGAATTTCTATGTCGCTGAGAGCAAGCTCAGTATTTATAATATCGAGGTCTCTTGCCGGATTTACTCCTCCTTCTACATGAACTACGGTGCTTTCTTTAAAAACCCTTATTACCTGAATAATTAAATCGACATTTCTTATGTGGGATAAAAATTTATTTCCAAGACCTTCTCCCGACGATGCTCCTTTTACTAATCCTGCAATATCAACAAATTCAACATACGTAGGGGTAAATTTTTCCGGATTAAATATATCGCGCAGTTTTTCTAACCTGATATCTTTTACAGGTTTTATACCTACGTTAGGCTCTATAGTGCAAAACGGATAATTGCTCGCCTCAGCGCCGCCGGCGGTAATAGCGTTAAATATAGTCGATTTACCGACGTTTGGAAGCCCGACAATTCCGCATTTAAGTCCCATAATATATTTTAGTTATTTATGATTATAAAGATTCATGGTCTTAGTAAGACCGCAATCTATAAAAGAAAGTAAAATTTCGTTTATCGTTTTCAATATTTCGGGCAATATTTTCTGCTCTTCCTTAGAAAAATTAGCCAGGACATAATCAGCTCCGCTGCCGAATTTAAATCTTTCCAACGAATTAATGCCCAATTTCAGCCGGACAAAATTTTTGCTTTGCAGTGAATTTATAACCGAATTGACGCCGTTATGCGAACCGCCGCTGCCTCCGAGCTTTATTTTGTACGCTCCGAAAGCAAGATCCAAATCGTCGTGAATCAATATTATATTTGGATCTTGGGTATCGGAATTTTCCGGTAATTTAAAAACGCCGTTTTTATTTAAAACTTCTTTTACGGCTTTTCCGCTTAAATTCATAAATGTAAGCGGTTTTATCAAAAAAACTTTTTTTTCGGAAATAATTTTTTCGGAAATTAAATAATTTTTTTTATTAATAAAACTGGGGAAATTATTTTCTGCAGAAAAAGAATCTACCGCAGTAAATCCAAAATTGTGCCTTGAAAATTGATACTCGCGGCCCGGATTTCCAAGTCCAAAAATAAATATATTTTCCGGCATCTTTTTACGATTATAAAATTTTTAAGACTTTTTAGAATCTTGCTGCGCAGTTGCCGCCGAAGGAGCTGCCGCCTGCGCCGCAGTTTCGCTTTCAACGCCGCCGGCAGAAGCGGAAACTTCTTCAACCGTAGGTTCTGCAACCGTAACTATAGCCGCATCTTTTTCTGTTATGATTTCAATTTTGTCGCCTAAATTTAAATCTCCGACATGGATAATATCGCCTATATTTAATCCCGAAACATCGATATTTACCGTGTCTATAATATCTTTAGGATAACCTTTTATGGCTATATGTCTCATTAACGGTTCAAGAATACCGCCAAGCTTAACTCCTTCAGGCTTTCCGTTAAAATGAATAACGGCTTCTATTTCTATTTTTTCATCCATGGATATTTCATGCAAATCGACATGGATGATGCCGTCGGTTACGGGATCCTTCTGAATTTCTTTTATGACGGCCATTTTACCGTTAACGTCGGTCTCGTTGCTCAATATATTGATGAACGAAGATATCGAATGTTTTGCAAAAGCCTTAAGAAATTCTTTGTAGTTAATGAGGATGATATGCGATCCTGTTTTTTTTCCGTACAGTACCGCAGGTATCAAACCGTTTTTTCTTAATGTTTTAAGATTGTTTTCTTTTTTCCTGATTTCAATATTTAAATTAATGATGTCCAATTAAAATCTCCTTTTACAATAAGTTATTTTTTTTATTATTTATATAAACAACGAGCTAACGGAATCTTCTTCATGAATCCTCTTAACTGCTTCACCGAGAATATTAGCGGTGCTTAATATTTTAAATTTGCCGGATAAATCGCTTCTATGTTTTTGGTCTATAGTATCCGTTATTATAAGTTCCTTTATGGGAGAATTATTTATCTTTTCTATGGCGCTGCCTGATAAAACGCCGTGGGTAGCCATCGCGATTATTTCTTTTGCGCCGTTGTCGGCTAAAGCCGAGGCTCCTTGCGCAATAGTGCCGGCAGTATCGATCATATCGTCCAGCATAATTGCGGTTTTATTTTTTACGTCTCCTATTACGTTCATTATTTCGGCAACGTTTGCCTTTATTCTCCTTTTGTCGATTATGGCAAGATTTGCTCCTAAATGTTTAGCAAAAGATCTTGCCCTTTCGACGGCTCCGGCATCAGGAGAAACTACAACTATATCCGAAGAATCGTAATTCTTGGTCTTTATATAATCCAGAAGAACGGGCGCCGCATACAAATGGTCGACGGGAATATTAAAAAATCCCTGTATCTGTCCTGCGTGCAGATCCATAGACAAGACTCTGTTCGCACCGGCGGTCGTTATAATATCGGCGACTAATTTTGCGGTAATTGGAACCCTTGAAGCAGTTTTCCTATCCTGTCTTGCATAACCGTAATAAGGAACCACGGCTGTTATCCTATACGCCGAAGCCCTTTTCATGGCGTCGATCATAATCAGCAGTTCCATGAGATTTTTGTCAACCGGATTAGACGTGGACTGTACAAGAAAAATATCGCATCCCCTAACGTTTTCGTTGATATTTATAAACGTTTCGCCGTCGCTGAATTTATAAACTTCCGCATCTCCAAGAGATATGTCTAAGTAATCAGCCATTTTTTCGGCAAGATCCTTATTTGAATTTCCGGTAAACAATCTTAATTTATTTGTCATTTTTAATTTAATTTAATTTTTATCTTTTC